>NZ_JBBMEY010000006.1:0-77572 GCF_040096285.1 Ruminococcoides intestinihominis
TCGCTCTTTAAGAGTAAATTGTCATTCTTCCAATTTACAAGCGACAGCTCCCTTTACACAAGGGAGCCTTATTTGCTGAAATTTAACACTTTACATTTATCACTACAAACCCTAATTTATAAAACTAATTTATATTGAAAACAAATATAAAAGCGAAAAAGGGAATGGTACTAACCATTCCCTTAAATTTATGTTTATTGATTGATGAACAAATTAAATATGTCACTCAGTAATATACCACTTGGTAAATGCATCACTAAATAAATTCATTACTAAGTACATTTACTGAATAAATTTAACACTCAACAAATCGAAACAAAAATAGTTATTAAAAATTACTTTTCAAACTGAATTCTTTCTTCGATATATGGTACAAGTTCTTCAACCTTTAGTTCAATTTGTTCCATAGTATCTCTGTCACGAAGAGTAACAATGTTTTCTTCAACTGTCTTTTCGTCAACACTAATCTGCCATGGTGTACCGATAGCATCAGCTCTTCTGTATCTCTTACCGATTGAACCTGATTCATCATAGCTTGTCATAAAGTGCTTTTTGCACATTGCAAGAATTTCCTTAGCCTTTTCACTATGGAACTTCTTCTTAATAGGACAGATGTTTAGTTTAATTGGAGCAAGTGCAGGAGAAATCTTTAGTAGTTCTCTTGTGTCACCATTTTCAAGTTCTTCAATTCTATATGCTTCAAATAGAACTGCAAGAGTAATTCTGTCAAGACCATATGTTGATTCAATAATGTATGGTGTGAACTTTTCACCTGTTGTCTGGTTACAGTATTCCTGCTTCTTACCACTGAATTCAGCATGTCTTGAAAGGTCAAAGTCAGTTCTGTTGTGAGTACCATTGATTTCACCCCAACCAAATGGGAATAGATATTCAATATCACAAGCTGCCTTTGCATAATGAGCTAACTTTTCATGGTCGTGGTGACGAAGCTTTTCACTTGGAAGACCTAGCATATTGAAAAATTCAATACCATAGTTCTTGAAGTATTCATAAATATCTTCATCATCACCATGCTTACAGAATGTCTGGAATTCCATCTGTTCAAATTCAATTGTTCTGAATGTGAAGTTACCAGGTGTAATTTCGTTTCTGAAAGCCTTACCAATCTGACCGATTGAGAAAGGTAGCTTTGTTCTTGTTGTTCTTAGTACATTTAGGAAGTTTACATATTCACCCTGTGCATTTTCAGGTCTTAGATAAACAGTGTTAGCAGAGTCATTTGTAACACCTCTCTGAGTAGCGAACATTAGGTTAAACTGACGAATATCAGTAAAGTTAGACTTACCACAATTTGGGCAAGGAACATTGTGTTCCTTAATGTAGTTCATCATTTCTTCCTGAGTCATACCATCAGCATGAGCATTTTCGTCAAAATCATCAATTAGGTTATCTGCTCTGTGACGAGTCTTACATTCTTTACAGTCAACCAGTGGGTCAGAGAAACTCTGAACATGACCACTTGCTTCCCATACTCTAGGGTTCATAAGAATGTCAGCATCAACTTCATATGCGTTATCTCTCTTCTGAATGAAGAAATATCTCCAAGCATCTTTGATAGTATTCTTTAGTCTTGAACCTAGTGGGCCGTAGTCCCATGTGTTTGCAAGACCACCATAAATTTCACTGCCCTGAAAAATAAAGCCGTAATTATTACAGTAATCTACCAAATCTTTCATTTCAATCTTTTTAGCTTTGTTATCCATCTTGTGCCTCCATATTATAGTTAAAGACTTACCCTTTAATACTACTATTTAACTAGAATTATGTCAAGATTTTTAGAAGTATATTAGTTACAAATTTCTTATTTTTCTTTGTAAAACTCTTTTGACATATAAATAATGTGGTGTATAATGTAAGTAGAATAATATATAGAAGGTGGATATTATGTATAAACTAGTTGTTTTTGATTTAGACGGAACTTTAGCAAATACACTTGAGGACCTTGCAAATGCTACTAACTACGGACTTGAAAAGGCAGGACTAAAGACATATCCTGTTGAAGATTACAAACAGTTGGTAGGTAGTGGTATTGTAAACCTAGTAAAGAGAGCAATGTCACCTGAAACTGATGAAAAGATTTTTGACATTGTAAAGGGTGGCTTTGACTATTACTACAATGCTCATTCAATAGACAAAACAACACCATATGAAGGTACAGAAAAGTTACTTAATGACCTTGAAGAAAAGGGTATTAAGACTGCTGTACTTTCCAATAAGCCTGATGAATTTGTTGCAAAGATTTTGGCAAAGATTTTCCCTAATCACAAATTTGCTTTTGCTTGGGGCAAAAAGCCTGAATTTGATATTAAGCCTAGTCCTGATGCACTATATGCAATGCTAAAAGAACTTAACATAAAAAAAGAAGAATGTATTTATGTTGGTGACAGTAATGTTGACTGCTATACTGCACAGAATGCCGGTGTAAAGTGTTGTGGTGTTAGCTGGGGATTTAGAGGCAGAAAAGAGCTTGAAGAAGCCGGTGCTGATGTTGTTATTGACAATGCAGATGAATTTTTGGAGAAATTTTCACTATGAAAATAAATTATCAAAAAAAGTTGGATAGGCTTATTGCCTATCATCAAAGTAAGGGTGAAGTGCCTACCCTACTTTTGCATTCTTGTTGTGCACCCTGCAGTAGCTATTGTATAGAATACCTATCAAACTACTTTAGGATTACTGTACTGTACTTTAACCCTAATATTGGTGAAAAGTCAGAATACTTAAAAAGAAGAGATGAACAAAAGAAGTTAATCTCTAAAATGAAAACTAAATATGAAGTAAAGTTTATTGATGGTGACTACAACCCTCAGGACTTTTATGATGCAGTAAACGGTTTTGAAAATGAACCTGAAAGAGGCAAAAGATGTGCAATCTGTTTTGCATTAAGACTTAATTACACAGGTAAAATTGCTGAGCAAATAGGTGCAGATTATTTTGCTACTACATTAACCTTAAGTCCACTAAAGAATGCACACTTAATAAACGAAATAGGCAAAAATATAAAATGTAAATCACAGTACTTATGTACTGACTTTAAGAAAAAGGAAGGCTACAAGAGAAGTATTGAACTTTCAAAGGAGTTTGAACTTTACAGGCAAAATTATTGTGGTTGTATTTTTTCAAAGAGAAACCGAAAGTAAATTTATAGCACTTACTGAAAAATGTAAGTGCTATTTTAATATAATCTGAAATTATAATTCCTTAAAAGAAAAACTACTCTCAAATCATGAGAGTAGTTTTTTGTTTAGGTTAATAAATTCTACATACTAAATCTTTTCATAAATTCTTCATAGTCAATTTTGCCAAGTGCAAAATCCATCATATTCAAGTATGACTTTTCATTTTTGGTAAGTTCCTTATTGTTGATACATTTATCGAGCAATTCTTCTTCATTTTCTAATGGAGAAAATACACTTTCTTTTTTAGCAAAAGCCTCATAGTATCTTATACCGAATTTTCTCTGAGATACTGCATTAATGTGAATACCGTCAGGGTTACAATCAAGACCTTTAGCAGTAACAAAGTAACAGTTATTTTCATTTTCAGCAAACTTCTTTAATTCATTATTAATCAAATTATATTCAGTACACATTGTACCAAAACCGGATTTACCAAGATAGTCCCCTAATCCACCAATAATTAATGGAATATTCTCAGCATTAAGTTCTTCCCTTAATGTGTCAATAATTACTTTCAACTTTTCATAATAAGTTTTGTAACTGCCACCATAACTGTCACTTTCACCATGATGCCACAATATACCTATAAGTTCACTGTCTCTTAGTGCAAATTTAGCCTCGCTTATAGCGTGTTGAAATAACACCTTATCAACAGACCAATCATCAATTACACTGCCACCTTCAGCACAAGGAATAAGTCCTAAGTTATCATTTTCATTTTTCATACACCACATTGCAGAAAATGAACCTACCAGGCTAATTCCGGAAACAGGACGGTCATAATTAATAGGTTCTGTCATAGTTTGCCATCTACCGTTTCTTAGCATTTGTATTCTTTCGTTACAAATCATAGGAACTTCATTGACAAATCCTCTACCTGCCATATTGGATTGACCAATCATCAATATTGACTTTGTCATTGCATTTACCTTGCTTTCTTATAAATTTACCACACAAGATTTATCCTGATTATGTTATCATATATCACTTTCTTTTTCAACAACAAATTATATTCAATAGTCTAAATTTAAAACTATAATCTACAGTCAATGAGATTAATAAGTAATAATTAACAACAATTTTACAAATAAGCAAGTATATATGTTTATTTGTCTTGCTAATACACCATACTTTTGTTATAATGATATTGTATATTTTGATGAAAGGGGATATTTACTTATGGACAAAAACGAGTATTGTCACATTCAAAATATAATATCCCAATATCTATCAAAAGATACAAGGGTTATGGACTTAAGGTGTGGTTATGACTACTTTTCTAAATGGATTAGGGAGAATAACTTAGGAAAAATTGTTCCTCTATCCCCTAAAGATTTGGAACATATTGACCATGAAAATCCATTTGTGGCTTACAACAACTTTATAAACGACAGTAGGAAAATTCCTACAAAGAATAAAGCTGATGTAATTCTGCTACTGGGTCCACTATACACAATGGAAAGTGGCAAAAAGAGAACTCACATTCTTTCTGAAATTAAAAGGCTTGTTGCTACTGATGGAAAAGTTATTACCCTGAGCAAATGTGGTAACAAAAAAAGTTGCAGTGAAGAATTTTTACTGGACAATGCCGGTTTTACTGTTGATAAAGTGGCTGAAATTCCTTTAAAAAATAATACAAGTGCTATAAAGGACTATGAAAAATACTACCTAACTGTTGCAACTCCTAAGCCGGTTATTACTGAATATGATGTACCACCGGAAGTTTATGTTCGTATTCCGGAAAAAATTGCTATTCAGCACAATATTAAAATCAAGGATATTTCACAAATTAAAAGTGATATTAATTCTCACAAAGAAAATGCTTTTCATAAAAAGCACAATATTTTTTCTTTTAGAGAAATTAAAAGAAGTGTTGAACCTATTTTACAGATTGGCAATATTAAGAGAAGTATTGACAGTACATTGCAGCCTAAGTGGTATTTTTCTAATTTAGAAAAATACACTTGTGGTGTAAAAATTAAGCTACCTATTCTTTCTAAAGAAATTTCTAAAAATATTAACCAAGCTGAAGAATCTAAGCCTAATGACAACACAAAGAAATTAGCACCTAAGGAAGAAAAGAAAGGAACTAAGAAAATTAAAAAATCACATATCATCAAGATTTTCCCTAGCATTGACAAAAATCTTGTTGTTAGAAGTGACAAAAACAAGGTGCAACTTCCTAGTGTATCAACAAGTATTGATAGGTCTTTACAGGTTAGAATTAAAAAGGTTAATCCTCTCTTTGACAAACCAAAAAGCAAAAAGAAAGGTACTAATAACTTAATAAAATAAAAAACTTTGGTTTTTATTTGCCAAAGTTTTTTCTATATAGAAAGGAATGATTGTTATGAAAATGGTTTCATGGAATGTTAATGGATTAAGAGCCTGTGTTACTAAAGGCTTTGTTGATATTTTTAATAAGCTTGATGCAGATATTTTCTGCTTACAAGAAACAAAATTACAAGAAGGACAGATTGATTTACCACTTGAGGGATACTATCAATACTGGAATTATGCTGAGAAAAAGGGTTACTCAGGCACTGCAATTTTCACAAAAAAAGAACCATTAGCAGTTACTAATGGCATAGGAATTGATGAGCATAACACTGAGGGCAGAGTAATTACCCTTGAATTTGAGGACTTTTTCTTTGTTACTTGTTACACTCCTAACTCACAAAATGAGTTAAAAAGACTTGATTACCGAATGAAGTGGGAGGATGATTTTAGGGAATATTTACTGAGACTTAACAAGAAAAAGCCTGTTATTCTCTGTGGTGACCTTAATGTTGCACACAACGAAATTGACCTAAAGAACCCTAAAACAAACAGAAAGAATGCAGGTTTCTCTGATGAAGAAAGAGAAAAAATGACCAAACTGCTTAATTCAGGTTTTAGTGATTCTTTCCGTTATTTATATCCTGATAAAGAAGGAATTTACAGTTGGTGGAGTTATCGCTTCAATGCCAGAAAGAACAATGCCGGATGGCGTATTGACTACTTTATCACATCAGACTCTATCAAAGACAAAATAATTGATAGTAAAATTCACACAGACATTATGGGGAGTGACCATTGTCCTGTTGAACTTGATATTGATTTATAATTCTAATTTAGAAAATACATATAATTGCAACATAAAGGGACTACCATTGGTAGTCCCTTTACTTAGGTCAGATTTTATAAAAAAGGAAATAGATTATTAACTATTATTAATTATTCGTAAGAAGCAACATCTGCCCAAGATAGAAGTAGTTCTCTCTCTTCAGGGTTGCCCTTAACTGACTGAGATGCTGCAACAACAGGCATCCATTCTTGTACTAGCTGAATTGGAATATCAGCTTTCTTGCTAAATAGCTTTAGATACTTCTTAGCTAGTTCTTCATTACCGGCTAAAGTAAAGATTAGGTAAGTTCTTGCTGCATCAGCAGATGCATTACCCTGAGTTGCGTGTGACCAGTCAAGTACATATGGAACACCATCAGGTGTGATAATAATGTTACTTGGGTTAAAGTCACCATGGCAAACCTTGTGATGACGCTTCATACCGGAAACTCTAGCTTGAAGTTCAAATCTTGTTGTTGCATCAAGAGTTGTTTCGTCAATCTTTCTGGACATTTTGTCCCATAGCTTAGTTAGTAGAGGAGCTTTCTTGCCAAGAATTTCAAGTTGAATATCAACAAACTGATTTAGATATTCATCTTCCTTGTCAGGGTTTTCTTCCATTAACTGAGCAAGTGTCTTGCCCTCAATAAAGTCAGTTACGATTGCCCACTTACCGTCAATCTTTGTAACTTCGTGAATCTTTGGTATGTTAAGACCGGTTTCTTCTACACGAGCCTGATTAAGAGCTTCATTCAGAATATCTGATTTTTTATAATTTTCATCAAAAACTTTGATACACTTGTCGCCGTCTTTGTAAATGACTTTGTCTTTTCTTTCAGCTAAAACTTTCTCAAATTTCATAAAATTCATCCTTTCAAATTTGATTTTAACACCTAAAGCTCTTTTGCTTTGGTTATATTATACAACTTTATTTTTTGTGCGTATAGTGTAATAATAACAGAAGATTAAAAAATATTTTTGTATAATAACACAACGAAAATTTGAAGTTTGTTTAGGTTTGTACAAAAGATATATATTATAATTATGCAAAGTCAACAAATATTATTCTTTAAAAGAATACAGTTTTTGATAATATTTTAACAATACCTTGTGCATATTGACGAAATTTTAACAATCTTGTGAAAGTATTAACATTCTTTTTACTTTTTTTAACAGACAAAACCGTAATTTATGTATAATTATTCTTTATATATACAAAAAGGTTCAGCACATTCTGCTGAACCTTTGTTTTATATTTAGATTAGCCCCAAACTTCTTCTGCTATTTCCTTAACAAGAGCAATCTTTGCCCACTGTTCTTCTTCAGTAAGTTTGTTACCGATTTCACATGATGCAAAACCACACTGAGGACTTAGGTATAATCTGTCAAGTGGAACATACTTTGATGCTTCCTTAATTCTGTCAATTACTACCTTCTTGTCTTCCAACTTAGGTGACTTAGAAGTGATAAGACCAAGAACAACTTTCTTGTCACCTGAAACATACTTTAATGGTTCAAATGAACCTGAGCGTTCATCATCAAATTCAAGATAATAAGCAGACACATTTTCTCTGCCGAATAGTGGTTCTGCTACAGGATCATAAGCACCACTGCTAAAGTAAGCTGAGTGGTAGTTACCTCTACAAACATGAGTAGCAATAACCATATCTTCAGGTTTACCTTCAATAGCTAGGTTGTTTACTTTTAGTAGCTTTTCGCTGATTTCCTTAAAGTCAGCACCTTCACCGTAACGAGCAACACTGCCCTCTGCTACTAATACACCCCATGTACAGTCATCAAACTGAACATTTCTACAACCGGCATCATATAGGTCTTTAATAACCTTTCTATAGCCCTTTGCAATATCTTCAATTAGTTCTTCATCTGTTTGATAGAACTTTCTTGTTGTTTCAAGATTTGCCGGAATAATCATCTGCTGGAAGAACTGTGCCGGTGCCGGAATTGTCTGTTTTGCAACAGTATTTTCATCTTCTAAAGCCTTAACAAATTTGTAGTGTTCTACAAATGGGTGGTTGTCTACTGTGATTTTATCACTTAACCATGTATCGTCAATTAGTGCCGGTTCACCATGGAACTGAACACCCTTTTCAGTTTTCTTGTGTTCAACACCATTAAATCCCCACATAAAGTCCAAATGCCAAGTTGCTCTACGGAATTCACCGTCTGTGATAACCTTTAGTCCGGCTTTCTTCTGCTTTTCTACTAGGTCGATAATAGCCTTATCTTCTACTGCTTTTAGTTCATCAGCAGTAATTTTGCCTTGTTCAAAATTTGCTCTTGCTTCTTTTAATTTTGCAGGTCTTAGAAAGCTGCCTACAACATCATATCTAAAAGGAATATGTAAATTACTCATTTAAATTACCTCGCATTTCATTTTATGCTTCAATTATACAAGGTAAAATAATTGTTGTAAAATACATAAAAATAAAGGTTAGATATAGTTTTAAACTATAACTAACCTTTATTTCATATCTTTATTCTACATTAATATACTTACTTAGTGAACTAATATAATACTGAGCCATTTCGCTTTGGATAATATCATTATGAGTTAAGATACCTACACGCATAACCCCCTCTTTATCAAGAGGAATACTGACAATATTCTCACCGTTTAACGAACTGTCAATAACACCACTGCAAACTGTATAGCCGTTAAGACCGATTAATAGGTTAAACAGAGTTGCTCTATCAGTTACTCTAATATTCTTTAGTCGTTCTTCTATGCTGAAAATTTCTTCAGAATAGTAGAAAGAATTATGCTCACCTTGTTCGTATGACAAATATGGATATGGTGCTAAGTCTTTCATTTTTACTGACTTTTTATTTGCTAATGGATTACTTGTACTGACAAAAATATGAGGATTGGCAGTAAATAATTCTGTAAACTTTAGGTTATTACTTTTAAAGATTTTTCCCAATGCTTTTTCATTAAAAGAATTAAGATATACAATTCCTAGTTCACTTTTCATCTTGGCAACATCATCAATAACCTCATAAGTTTCTGTTTCTCTCAAAGAAAAATCATACTCATCTTCCCCATACTTTTTGATTAAATCAACAAATGCATTGACGGCAAAGGAATAGTGCTGAGTTGACACACAAAAGCTTTTTTTCTGCTTTACATTGCCCTTAAAAGCACTTTCAAGTAAACTTGCTTGTTCCAGCACTTGACGAGCATATCGCAGGAACTTCTCACCTTCTTGCGAAACAACAGTACCCTTATTTGTTCTGTTAAAAATAGAAATATTCATTTCCTTTTCCAGTTCTCTAATAGCATTTGTAAGGCTAGGTTGAGAAACAAAAAGTTCCTTTGAAGCTTTGCTGATTGTGCCTTTATCTGCTACTGCTACAACATATTTAAGTTGTTGTAAAGTCATAAAATCTACCTTTCACTAGTTCTTTTGGTTTTGGCGAATTGTACCGTCTCTATATGCTTTGATAAGTTCCTTTAGGTCCTTGATATTTTCTCTTAGCCTTTTACCGTTATCAGTATCACCTACAAGAATTCTCTTTTGGCTAACTTCCTTTGCTACTTGATTTGTCTGCATATCTCTGCCACTTCTAATTGTAGCATCTACAGACTTAAAAGGTTCATGGGCAGTTAGCATTAAACCATAGGAATTATAAATTAATGTGTAACCGGCAATACCTGTTACCTTATGATAAGGCTGACTAAATCCCCCGTCAATTAAAATTACTTTACCGTTACACTTAACAGGACTTTCTCCCTCAGTATGATGAATAGGAACATGACCGTTGATAATATGGGCATTTCCACCTTTTGCTCCAAATTCAGCAAAAATTCTGTCAACCATTTCATCATCATTAATTAGTTTATAATAAACATCCTTCTTTTCTTTATGGGTTGATTCATCTTCAATAAAGTATCTTTCAAATGTGGTCATTTTGTCACGACCATAAAGTGGAGAATCAGGACCATTCCATAAGTACCATAGAATATCCCTACCGGTTCTTCTCTCATCTTCATTTACTGAGAAAAATGCTTTTCTGGCACAACGCTCAATCTCATCATAAAGAGCCTTACCACACAAATCCTCACCAAAAAGATTTATCTTTCTAAATGTACCGTCCTCATTCATTGGCACACAACCATGGAAAAGAATGTTGTTGTTATAAACTCGATAAAGTCCACCTTTATTAAGTAATAACTTAATATGTTTCTTTAGTTTACCACAATTTATAAATGAATTTCTAAGTTTTGCAATAACAGATTGTTCTTCCTTAGTCAGCTCATAAGGATTGTCAAAATTAATAGTAGGGAAATTTTTGTCCAGAATTTCATATACCTTACCATCTAACAAAACAGTACCCTTTTTAATATCAATCTTATCAAGTAATCTTCTGTTATCCATTTTGTATTCAGGGTGTTTTGCAATTAGCTGTCCCTCAAGCTTAAACTGAATAACAGTAATGGCTTTTTGCATTTTCATTGCAAGTTTTGTTTGGGTAGTCATACCTTGATTGTGTCTAAACCTAATGGCAAACTGCTCACAAGGGTCATCGGCATATTGCTCCATAGCAAAAAGTACAAGAGGCATCATACTGATACCGTAACCATTTTCAAGTACAGATAGGTTATCATACAAAATACTTGTACGAACAATATTTGCAATACAAGCAGTTTGTCCTGCTGATGCACCCATCCACAATACATCGTGATTACCCCACTGAATATCAAGACTATGGTAGTTAAGCAAACTATCCATTACAAAATGAGAACCGTAACCTCTGTCATAAATATCACCGATAATATGTAAATGGTCAATTACAAGTTGCTGAATTAGGTTAGACATTTCAATGATAAATTCATCAGCACAACCAATTTCAATAATTGTATTGATGATTTCGTCATAGTAGGCCTTTTTGTTTAGGACTTCCTTTTTCTCTGTAATAAGTTCCTCAATAACATATCTAAAGTTATCAGGCATAGCCTTTCTAACCTTTGAACGAGTATATTTGGAAGAAACTATCTGACATACAGAAACCAATCTGTATAAAGTTGTACGATACCAACTGTCATCAGCTTTTCCTTGTGACTTAACATAATCTAGCTTTTCGGATGGGTAATATATTAAAGATGCTAAATCTTCCTTTTGGTCTTCAAATAGAGTATCTCCAAATACATCATCAATCTTCTTCATAACTGCACCTGAACCGTTGCGAAGTACATGAGAAAAAGCTCTGTATTCACCATGAATATCAGACAAAAAATGCTCTGTACCTTTAGGCAAGTTAAGTATAGACTGCAAGTTAATAATTTCTGTTGCTGCACTATCTATTGTGGGATATTGCTTTGACAAACATTGTAGAAATCTTATCTTTTCCATATTGACCATCCTTTCTGTATACCTTTATTATATTATTACTTTATTAAATTTTCAATATTAATTATGTAAAATGTGATAGATTTTTGTGTGAAAACAACACTATATCTAAAAATTTCTTTTTGAAATAATCATATAAAAGAAAATCCCCTAGAAATCTAGGGGATAAATTATCAACTTATTAAGTTAAAAAAGCACTAATTAAATCAATTTTTCTTCTTAACTGCTTTCACGATTAAGTTTACCACTACACATAGGATTAGTGTAATAAGCATATCCGGTAAAGTATTACCAACAATAATATCAACCTGCATTAGTAGTCTATAAACTACAAAGCCAACTACCCATACAAGTAGGTTAACGATAGAAACTTGTTTATTACTTCTATCTTCTTTTAAGATAAAGAAATCGGCAATTTGAATTGCAATCATAGGTGCAAATACAGAACCGATTAAATATAGGAAATCTGTAATATCGTCCATTGGGAAAATAATTGCACCGATTGTACCTATAACGGTAACTGCAACTGCCATATACTTACCCTTTAGCTTTGAGAAAATTGACTCAGCTGAAATACCGGCAGAATAAGCATCTAGGAAAGTAGTTGTAACTGTTGAGAAGATAATGATTAGTAGACCTGCAATACCAAGACCTGCTTTAATCATAATCTGAGCAATATCACTTTCACCTGTAAAGATAGCTGCACTCATACCGATTACATACATCCAACAACTGATGATACCGTATGTAATAGCACTTACTGCTGTAGCCTTAACAGGCTTTTCAGCTTCTCTTGTATAGTCAGAGATTAGTGGTAACCAAGATAGTGGCATTGCAACAGAAAGTTCAACTGCTGCACCAAATGTCATTTCGTCACTAATTGTTGAAGTAAATGTACCATCATTAAAAATAACAAAGCAAAGAATAATTGTTAGGATAAACAGTGCTGACATAGCAACTGTATTTACCTTACCTAAATTCTTGATACCAATTAAAATCCATAGCACAATTAATGCACCGATAACTAAGCACCATACCCATCTGCCTGTATTGAAAATACTTGTAGCAGAAATTGCTCCGTCATAAATCATAATAGCTGTCCAACCAACAAGCTGAAGAACATTTAGTACTGAGAAAAGCAAGCCACCCTTTGAGCCAAAGCTCTGCTTAACTGTTTCCATTGAGCTTTTTCTTACTTTACCACCGATTAAACCTGCAAAGAACAACATTAAACATCCAATGATATGTCCGATAATGATTGCCCAAATGCCTTTTTGAAAACCCAGTGGTGCAAAATATGTTCCTGTTAGAATTTCTGCCAATGAAACACCTGCACCAAACCAGATTAACCCATTTTCAAATAAACTTGTACCCTTTTTATTCATCTTTATTCTCCTTCTCTAAAACATAATCACTTGAAATATCAAATCCATGGTTCATAGGTCCACTACCCTTTCCAAGGTCAAGCATTGCACCTAATGCACCTGAAATATATTCCTTTGAACGAGAAACTGATGTGTCAAGGTCGTAACCCTTAGCTAGGTTTGAGGCAATAGCACTTGAAAGTGTGCAACCTGTACCGTGAGTATTAGGGTTATCAATTCTTTTACCGTAGAACCACTTGTAACTGCCATTTCTATATAGCAAGTCATTTGCATCATTTACTTTGTGTCCACCTTTTAGTAGGACAGCACAGTTGTACTTTTCGCTAATAATTTTAGAAGCCTCAATCATCTCATCCTCATTAGTGATTTTCATATCAGAGATAACCTCTGCCTCAGGGATATTTGGAGTAAGTACAGTAGCTAAAGAAAACAAATTGTTCTTTAGAGTTTCAATAGCATCATCACTAATTAGCTTTGAACCACTTGTTGCCACCATTACCGGGTCAACAACAATGTTCTTAGCTTTGTAGAAAGTTAGCTTTTCTGCGATTTTCTTAATAAGTGCTGATGAAGAAACCATACCTATCTTTACTGCATCCGGATAAATGTCTGTAAAGACTGCGTCAAGTTCTTTACCCAAAAATTCATCATCCACATCCATAATACCTGTTACGCCTAAAGTATTCTGTGCAGTTAAAGCAGTGATTGCACAAGTGGCAAAAACTCCATTTGTAATCATTGTTTTAATATCTGCTTGGATACCGGCGCCTCCACCGGAGTCACTACCGGCGATTGTTAATGCTGTTCTCATAATAATCTCCTTTTTCGCATTAATTATTTATAGTGACAGAAGGTGGTGCCCCCAATCTGCCACTTTACTAAAGTCTTGTATGTAATATTTTACAAGGCTTTGTATACTATTTTTATTTTTCATTTCAGCAGGGTCATATACTCCTACTACTTTGAAGTTTGCTTTTTCTGCCGTTTTGATGGCAAATAATGCATCTTCAAATACCAAAGTTTCTTCCGGTTTTGTACCTAAAATTTCTGCACATTTTAGATAAATATCAGGATAAGACTTACTCTTGCCTACTGTTTCACAAGTTAGAATATCTATGAAGAAATTACGAATCTTTAGCCTTTTAAAGGCTTTATCAATCTGGTTATAGTCGCTGGAAGTGGCAACAATCATTTTGATATTATTCTTTCTAAGAAATTTAAGTAAATTAACTACTCCATTTTTAGTTTGTACTTCATGAAGATAAAAGTCATTTATTATAGAAAGCACACCTTCAATTATTTCTTCTACAGAATTATCAAGGTAGTAATTGTCTATCATATACTTTGCTCCCTCAGTTAAACTCATAGAGTAAAGTATCTTCCCTAAACCTTCCTTTGGAATCTTGTTCTTTTTTCTAAGATAGATTGCACCTACATCATTCCATATACCCATAGAATTCAATATAGTGCCATCTACATCAAATATTGCTCCCTTAATCATTGTTTACTGTTTTTAAAGTTTCTGCTTTTAATTCTTTTGTAGCATTTTCAATATCTTTTTGAGCGAAAATTGCACTGATAACTGCAATACCAACTATACCTCTACCGGCAAGTTCTTTTACATTATCGTGAGTAATACCACCAATTGCAATTACAGGAATTGAAACTGCTTTACAAATTCTTTCAAGTTCATCGTGAGAAACTTCTTCAGCGTCATCCTTTGAACCTGTTTTGAAAACTGCACCAACACCTAGGTAGTCAGCACCATGCTTTTCAGCAAGTAGTGCTTGTTCTACTGTTTGAGCTGATACACCGATGATTTTGTCATCACCCAGAATTTCTCTTACATTCTGTGCTTCCATATCACTTTGACCAACATGGACACCATCAGCATTAATTTCCTTTGCAATTTCTACATTGTCATTAATCACAAATGGTACATTGTATTCCTTACAAAGTTTCTGAATTTCCTTTGCTTCTTCTAGGAAAGAACCTTCATCAAGTTTCTTTTCTCTTAGCTGAATAAATGTTGCTCCACCTTTAAGAGCCTTTTCTACTTGGCTATAAAGAGTTTCACCATTTAACCAATGTCTATCGGTTACTGCATATAGAAGTAAATCTTTCTTATCGCAATTCATACTTTGCTCCCTTATTTAATGTTTCACCATCCATATTATAGATAGCATCAATAATTCTGTTACGGTATGTTGAGTTACCGTCACCCTCAACCATTCTTGTTTTTGCAATTTCACCTGCAAGACCCATTGTACAAACTGCTGATGCTACTGCTTCAAGTACATTGTCAGGATTAGCTACAATAAATGCAGTTGTCATACCTGAAAGCTGACAGCCTGTACCTGTGATTTTGCTCATATCAGCTTCACCGTTACGGATTACATAGCACTTTTCACCGTCACTTACAAGGTCAATAGCACCTGTAATTGCTACTACTGAGTTGATGCTCTTTGCAAAATTCTTTACAAACTTTACTGATGAATCAAGGTTATCTTCTGTAACAGTATCTGCCACATCAGCATCAACACCCTTAGTTGTGCCACTACCTAAGGCTAAAGTTTTGATTTCTGAAATGTTACCACGAACAACATCAAACTTAATTTCTTTCATTAGCTTAACTGCAGTATTTGTACGAAGTGCAGATGCACCGGCACCTACCGGATCAAGAAGAACCTTGTGGTTAAGTTCATTTGCCTTTTTACCGGCAATAAACATACCTTCAATTGAACGCTTATTAAGTGTGCCGATATTAATATTTAGACCACCACAGATTGATGTAATATCTGCTACATCATCAGGTTCATCAGACATAATAGGACTGCCACCACAAGCAAGAAGTACATTTGCAACATCATTTACTGTTACATAGTTAGTAATGTTGTGTACAAGTGGAACACTTTTTCTAACATTATCAAGGCAATTACCTAACATAATTGTTACCTCCAAACATATAAATTAAAATATTTTACATACAAAAACGGGCATACCAAAGGCATACCCGTCAAATAAGTCAATTATTTCCCTACGCTGGCATTATCCAAATCAGGTACTAGGTCGAAGTTGTCAACTTCCTCTCAGATTGCTAATTTGCAAACTCCCTATCTATTAATATACTACTAAATGTAGAATTTTGTCAACTGTAAAATAAAGAAACATACCCTAATACTAATTAAGGTATGTTTCTATAAATCACTTAAAATTTTACTTTACTTTAACTTTTAGTCTTAGCACATTTACACCGTTAACTCTAATCTTTAGAGTAGTTGTGCCTTTCTTTAGTGCTTTAACCTTAATAGAAGTTGTGTTAGCCTTTGAAACAATCTTTGCAACCTTAGTGTTGTAATACTTATTGTTTATATTTGCAACTTTACCTGTTAATTATACTGTAGCAGTTTTGCCTTTCTTCAAGTTCAAAGTAGTTCTGCTTAGTTTAGGAGAAGTAGTAACTGTTACATAGCAATAAAGTTTCTTGCCATTTGTAAGTGTTGCAGTAATTTAACAAATAATTTCAATTTTACTACCTTTATTAGGGGTTTTGGTAACAACAATCTGTTTATCAATTCTATCCTTTAGTTCTGTTACATGGGAAATAATACCTACAAGTCGGTTACTGCCGGAAAGTTTAATAAGTACATTCATCGCTTGTCTTAATGATTCATCATCAAGTGAACCAAAGCCTTCATCAACAAACATTGTATCAATTTTAATACCACCGGCTGAGGACTGAATTTCATCAGAAAGACCCAAAGCTAATGAAAGTGCAGCCTTAAAGGACTCACCACCGGAAAGTGAACTAATTGCTCTTTCACTGCCACAATGATGGTCATATACATTAAGGTCAAGTCCGAATTTAGTTCTGCCATCACTTGACTCTGTTTGGCGAACCAACTCATACTGACCACTTGTCATTTCCATTAATCGTTTATTTGCTTTAGCAAGAATACGGTCAAAGTAATTTAACTGTACAAATGTTTCAAGCTCCATCTTGTTAACACCGATACCACCATTGGCTGTACTTGCAAGTGGTGAAATCAGCTTAAATTCTTTTTCAGCCTTGATAAGATTTTCATTTTCTCTCTTTACATTAACCAAAACATTTGTGTTAGCAGAATATCTATAATTAATGGCTTTAGTTTCATTAGATAAATCACTGATAGCCTTTTCAGTTTCATCTCTCTTGATTTTAACCTTATCTATATCCGGTACCTTATCTATCTTTTCAAGTTGACCTTTTAATGCTTTGATTGATGCATCGGTTGCTGAAATCAATTTTTCATACTGATTATATTTTTCTAATACAGAATTATAATCAGCCTTTTCAGCATTTATAACTTCATTAATACTGTTAATCTTCTTAACTGCTTCACTTTCACTACCAAACTGTAATTCTTTCTTTAGAGAATTATACTGCTCTTCATAAGAAGTAATATCAGCTTCACAAGACGCTACTGCCATCTTTACTACGGTAATTCGCTTATTCAGTTCATTGATTTCATTATTCTTTTCAGGAATAATTCTTTCAAGTTCCTGCTTTCTGTTACTCTTTATTTGTAATGCTTTTAAGGTTTTGTCTAGCTTAACATAATTATCTGCTAAATCAGAAACCTCTTTCTTAATAATTTCAAGAGCATCAAGCAACTTGTAATCACCTAATATTTCTTGAACCTTTGTTTCAAGGGCATTTGCCTTTTCCTTTAATTCACCATGTTTGCTAAAAACATTTTGTCTTTCAGTATCAACAACTTTTTGATACCTTTCGTAATTGTTCTTTGCTGACTCAACCATTTCTTTAGTTGGTGCATTAGGCAACTTAACTGCTTTATGAGGATGGACTGTTGAACCACATACAGGACAAGGCTTATTTTCTTCCAAACTATCAGCCAAAACACCGGCTTGGTCATTAAGATAGGCTATACTTAAATTGTCGTATTCATCCTTGTAACCATTGGCAACCTTCAACTTATTTTCAAAATCAGTTTTGACAGTAATGTATTTTTCTTGAAGTTTTTGTAGGTTTTTAATTTCCTCTTCTATACCTCTAAGTACATTACCTTTTTCCTCAATGCTTTCCTTTTGATTAGAAATTTTCTCTATCTCAACTTGAACATTACCCATTGTTTCAAGTTCCTTAGAATTCTTTTCAACCTCTAGGGAAAGGCTTTCAGCTTTATCTGATAATTCTTTTACAGAATTTTCATTCTTCTTTTTCTCAATGCTTTTATTCTGTAACTGACTGCTTAGAGAGTCAAGTCCCTTATACTTAGGCAAGGTATTTTGGATTTTGCCAATCTCTTGTCCAAGTTCAGTCCATCGCTTTTCTTTGTTCTTTTCTAGTAGTTCAGCCTTTGAACTTTTCAAACTAGTATTTAGATTAGCTAAGTTTTCGGAATTAGTTTTAATCTTATGAGATAATTCTACATAAGAATTATAATTTTCAATACTTTTATCCAGAGAAGTCTTTTGGCTTTCTAATTTCTCTTTCTTTTCTTCTAATGCTTTTAATTCTTTTTCATCATTAGAAATGAGGTTAGTTAGAAAGTTCTCAATCTCTTCTATATTTGGAACTACACTTTTTGCCTTTTCAATTAAGGCAACATTATCCTCTGTTTCTTCACAAATTGTACCGTCAATATACTGCTGTACACTTAACCTCTCTTGTTTCAATTTACTGTCAACAATACTCTTTTGGGCAGATAAGGCTCTTTGTAAGGTTTCATATTTTTCTGTTTTGAAAATATGTCTAAAAATCTTCTGCTTTTCAGTTGTACCGGAAGTAAGTAACTTTTTGAATTCACCTTGAGCCAACATAACAATCTGTGAAAACTGATTTTTATCTAAACCGATAATTTCTTTTATCTTGGTATCAACTGCATTTTTGGAAGAAACCACACTACCATCGGGATAAACAAGCTCAGCATTAGTAGGTTCTTTTACAAAGCCATCTCCCCTTTTCTTAGGACGCAAATACTCAGGGTTTCTCTTAATTTGATAAACCTTACCACCATATTCAAATTTCAGTTGAACCTCTGTTTTAGTTTCAGGGTCGGCATACTTTGACCTTAGGGTTTTATTTTCACGACCATCTGTACTGGCATCTCCATAAAGGGCAAAATGAATAGCATCAAAGATTGTGGTTTTACCTGCACCTGTGTCACCTGTAATTAGGTAAAGTCCACTTTTGCCTAGGCTTTCCATATCAATAGTAACTGTATCTGCATAGGACTCAAAGGCTGATATTGTAATACTTAATGGTCGCATTAGTTTTCCTCCCAAATCTTATCAATTAAGTTTCTCATAATTTCTTCTTGTTCTTCACTCATATCTTGATTATTCTGTTGTTTAAAAAGATCGGCAAAAAGTTCAAAGGGACTTTTACTTTCAATATTTTCTATAGCATCAACAGTACCACTACCTCTTGTTCGTAGGTTATCATAATCAAGTTTCATAATATTGGGATAAATAGACCTTAGCTTACCGATTGCATCAGGAATATCCTCCTCATCAGTTAAAGTGATATGTAGGTAGTCCTCTGTGTTTGTACTTTCATAACTACTCTTTAGAGTTAGTTCATAATAAGTACCACGAATTTCTCTCATATCTCTAAATGGTGTTAGTGGGATTTTGGAATACTCTATATTTCCCTTATCATTAAAATCCAGGATAGTAACTGACTTAATATTCTTAGCCTCTGAGAAAGAATACTTTAGTGGTGTGCCACAATATCTAATGTTATCTTTACCTACAGTTTGTTCTCTGTGGATATGACCAAGTGCCACATAGTCAAAGCCATCAAATACTTCACCACTAACATTGTCAGTACCACCTACTATAATATCCTCAGACTCAGAAAGTTCAACACCTGTAACAAACTGATGGGTAACAAGAATATTTCTCTCACTAAAATCTACATTCATATTGTCAATTGCAACTTTTACTGCATCGGTATAATTTTCAATATTTTCATCAGGGAAATATCTTCTAATATCAGCCGGTCTAACAAATGGCAATAGATAAAAGTTAACTTCTCCATAATCATCATTTAATGTAATAGGCTTAACATTGCCATCATAAACAGGTGAAAGAAAAATTTTATTTTCCGTCATCATTCTGCCACCATATGATATGCGTTCAGGACTGTCGTGGTTGCCACTAATAACAAATACATTTACATTTCTGCTGGACAACTGATATAAAAATTCATCAAAAAGTTCTAATGCCTCATTAGGTGGTAGTGACCTATCATATACATCTCCTGCAATAATGACAGTTTCTACCTTTTCATCATCTATTATATGTAAAATTTCTTTTAGGATATATATTTGGTCTTGTAGCATTGAATATTCATTTACTTTCTTACCAATATGTAAGTCACTTAGGTGCATTATTTTCATAGAATTTCTCCTTAACTTGTTACTGTATTTTCATTATAGCATTGATAAAAGTAAAAATGTTGTGATTTGCAAGACTTTTTATAAATTATATTAAAATTATTGATGTTCATACGGTATATTATCTCTGTATCTTATTTCTTTTAATGCTTTCATCATTTCTTTTTCATCTAGATTTTGATTAACTAAATCTAATATTTCATTTATTCTTTTTTCAGAAGATAACAAACCATCTGCTAGTTCATACATTAATTTTTCTGTATATCGTTCCATACAAACTATAATAACATGACAAAAATTTTTATCCGAACCAACCATAGCAATTCACTCTTTCTAATCTATATAAATATAATACCACATTCTCTGTACCAAAAATGGGACTTATCTTCCATATTGATAATTTAAATAAGAATAAATAAAATTATATACTTTTTGCACAAAAATATTGATTTTATATATTGTTTTATAGTATAATAATTTTATAATTAGTTTGGAGGAGATGGAATGAAAAAGCACACAATAGCTAATAATTTTCTGTACTACTTATTTTGTGGATTTAGTGGTGCAGTAGTTTCTCTTATAGTATGGTTATTTTTAAAGCTGATGAACTACGGTATTCATTTACTGTGGAATGTTGTACCTCAAAATATTGACTTTAAGTTTTACACACTTATTGTTTGTACAGTAGGTGGTATAGTTCTTGGAATATGGCAAAAATACACTAACGCTATACCTGATGAACTTGATGAAGTTATGAAGAAAGTTAAGAAAGACAAATTCTATCCTTACAACAGAGTTCTTTTCCTATGTATATCTGCTTTATTGCCTTTAGTCTTTGGTGGCAGTATCGGTCCTGAAGCCGGTCTTACCGGTGTTATTGTGGGTCTTTGTTACTGGGCAGGTAGTCATATGAAAGATGCAAAAAGCAAAATTCCCGAACTTATGGAAGTTGGAATCAGTGCTACCCTTAGTGCAGTTTTTTATGCACCTTTATTTGGTCTTGCATCTGTCAGTGAAGAAAGACTTGACAGCAAAGACAAGCCTGACCTTGTACAGTCAACAAAAATCATTTCAAATATTGTTGCAGTACTTTTTGCCGGTGGTACTTTGCTAGTGCTAAACTCAATATTCGGTGGTGGTATGGGATTGCCTAAACTTGGTGGTGAAAGTATCTCTACTGCTGAATATTTACTTGCAATACCTCTCTCTATTGTTGGGATAATTTGCGGCTTTATATTTGTAATGGCTGAAAAGTTCAGTGAAAAAATTTTCAAAGTAATTCAAGGTAAGTGTGGCATTATAGTCAGCACAACTCTCGGTGGTATTATCCTAGGTGTTGTTGGTACATATTTTCCTTTGTCAATGTTTTCAGGTGAAGAAAGTATCAATGTACTTAAAGACGGCTATATAAAATTTGCACCTTGGGTACTTATTGGTAGTGGACTGTTAAAATTATTTTTAACTAACGTTTGCATAAAATCAGGTTGGAAAGGTGGTCACTTCTTCCCTGTAATTTTCTGTGGTGTTAGTATTGGCTTTGGTATCGGTATGCTAACAGGTCTTGATGTTGCATTTTGTTCAGCTGTTGTTACTGCCGGTTTACTGGGTGTAACAATGAAAAAGCCTTTGGCAGTTACAATGCTACTGTTACTTTGTTTTGATGTTAATGTCATCCCTTGGGTATTACTTTCTGCTTTTATCGGTAGTGTAGTTCCTACAAAAATTTTCAAACTAAATAAGACTGATAAATAAGCATAATACCCTTATTACTTCTACCGTAATAAGGGTATATTTATTTTAAACTTTTATGATACTATTTTTAAATTATATTTAATTGAACGCAAAAATTTCATATGATAAAATATAATAAATAATAATATACATTATAGAAAAGGCGATTTAAAATGAAACATAGTAAAAAATTACTGTCAATATTACTGGCAATAACTGCAACTTTATCTTCATTACCTTTTACTGCTATATCGGCAAATATGGCTACAGTTGATAAAGAAAATATTTCTACTATAAAAAGCAAATTAAATGATGATGGCAGTATCAGTTACATAAAAGATAACACTAGAGAAGTATCTGTTGAGTCACTTAATGATACAAAAAGTACAAAAGCTACTTATCCAAAAAAGTATGACTTAAGAGATTATAAAAGAGTTACTAAAGTAAAGGATCAAGGTGATGATGGTTACTGTTGGTCATTTGGTTCTGCTGCATCTATTGAATCTAACATTCTGTCAAACCCTAGCCTATCAAAAAAGATTGGTGACAATCCATCAGAAAAGCTTGACATTGCACAAACTGCAACACCTTATTACATTATGACAAATACTGATGATGAAAATTCACCTTTTTATAATGACTATTTTTATGATGAGTACAAAGGTTCATATGGTGGTTGGCCTGTTTATGTTGCACAAGGACTAAACTGTGGTTTCGGTACTTATCCTGAAACATTGATGCCTTATGAAAATTCACTTCTTGGATATTCCGATACACTTAAATATTATTCTGATTATCACCTAAAAGAATATAATCAGCTTAGCAATGATGCTAATACATTAAAAGACAACATTATAAATAACGGTGCTATCGGAGTATATTATTACAATTTATCTCGTTGTTACTCTAAAGATACATTTTCTTATTGTGATAGCAAAGAAGAAATCGAAAAAGGCTATGAACAACCTCATGTTGTAGCAATTGTTGGTTGGAACGATAATTATAGTCGTGACAAGTTTGACGGTACAGTAAAGCCTAGGAACAACGGTGCTTGGCTTTGCAAAAACAGTTGGGGTACTGACAATCAAGACAAAGGATATTTTTGGCTATCATATGAATGTGCAGACACTCAATTCTTTCAATTTATAATGCAAGACAACTCAGCCTATGACAATGAATATCAGTTAGGTTACTACTATGGAGCTGCAGTAAATGTTGATAAGTCAGCAAATATATTTACTGCTAAAAGTGATGAAGAAATCACTCAGGTTAGCTTTGGCACAAGTAGTTCATACACTTACGATATTTCTGTTTACAAGCTAAACAAAAATTACAAGTCACCTACTGACGGTACAGTAATTGCTAAAACAAGTGGTAAAGCTGACAACATTGGTATTCACTACATTGACCTACCTAGTGGTGTAAAGGTAAATGCAGGTGATAAATTTTCTGTTGTAGTCAGTAGCAAAGGTAAATATTATATTACTGTTGATGATATAAAAGATAAACCACATAGTAGAAAAAATTCTTACTACTATGTTGGCAACAAGTGGGTTGACTCTACAACCACTTCACTTGGAATTTACTACTCTTCAATAAAAGCCTTTACTAAAAATCTTGATAATAATGCAAAGGTAAAGAATGAACTTTCAGAAACCATCAACAAGGCTGAGAATACAAAATATCCTGAAGAAGCTCTAAAGGAAGATGTTACTGCACTTAATACAGAAATTGAAAAGGGCAAGGAACTTTTAAGTAAAGAAAATGTATGTGCTTCTGACCTTAATAATTCTACTGCCTTAATTAACTACAGATTACAAAACTTAGCTAACAGTGTTTATCACATTAACAGTATAGATGACTACAACAAATTGACAAAAGGGCTTCGTTCAGGGAATATTTTACCTAGTAAAATTATTCTAAATACAGACCTTGACTTTGAAGGCAGCTATATTAAAGATTCTTTATCTAACTGCTTAGGTAACTTAACTGTTCAATTCATCGGTAATAATCATACAATCAAAAATGGTAAATTACCTGTATTTTCTGATATACAAAAAAATATGTATCAAAGTTTCTTCGGTAATTTAAAGTCTTCAAGTGTAACAGACCTACACTTTGAGAACATTGCTGCTGATGGTACAAATAGTGTTTCTATTGTTTCTAACTCAATTATCAACTCAAAGTTAGACAATGTAACAGTAAGTAACTGCAAAATCAATTTAGACAAAAATACAACTGAACAACATTCAGCAGGTATTGCATATTCCTTTATCTCATCTTCCCTAGTAAATTGTTCTGTAACCTATTGTGAATTTTATGGTTATAATGTATTTGAAACAGTTGACAGCAGTGATGATTGTATCTACTCAAACAACAATGCTTCTAACAACAAGATTGCATCTTACTATGAAATAGGTGTATATGACAATAATGCTGACAAACCAAAGGACATTTACATCAACTTTAGTTCTTTTTCAGAAAATTATGTTTGTGAAAAAACTACTGATAACAAAACAAGAATTAAGGTTTATGCTGATGATTTCACAATAAATGATGACGATTGTCCTAAGGCTTTAACTAAAGGTGATGACGGTTACTACTACATTAACATTGATGAAATCAGTGCTAGAACAGGTGTTAATGTAACAACTAACTACAGTAAAGAAGAGTCAGCATATCTATATAGGGTTGATTTAAAAACCAGACAGGCTACACTAAAACAAGTTAAGCTTAAAGACTCAACAATCAACTTTGCATTACCTGAAAATATTTGTGGTGAAAAAATTGTTGGTACTGAGGATGGAATTTTTGAAAATAGTGAATTCACATATGATATACAAAACCTTACAATTCCTGATAGCTACACATTCATAGGTAATGACTGTTTTGTGCAGTTAAGTAGTTTACAAACAGTAACAATAGGTAATGGTATTAAGGTTATACCTTACTCAGCTTTTTCTGACAAAGCTAATCTCCGTTCAGTAAAATTAGGTACAAGTGTTGAAGAAATCGGTGACTCTGCATTCTTAGGTGACTCAAACTTAAAGTCAATTATATTGCCAAATTCACTAAAGAAAATTGGTGAAAACGCATTCCAACAAACCGGTATCACAAACTATACATTAGGTGAAAATGTTACTAAGATTGGTATTGATTCAATAGGATATACTAACCTAAGTATTCCATGGGAAAATTACAGAACAGTAAGACTTCCTAAAGTAATCATCAATGGATATACTGATGCAGTAAAAAATTATGCTAAGAAAAACGGTTTTACTTTTAATGATTTAAGCAAAAATAAACCTATTACAACAAAATACAACTTTAACATTACTAATCCTAAGAGAGGTGATGTTAACCTTGACGGTTATATTAATGTTAAGGATTCATCACTGATTCAAAAGTATCTACTTAAGAAAGTTAAGCTAAATGATTTACAACTTTACAACTGTTCGGTAAAGGGTTGTGAAGAAACATTGACAGTTAAAAATGCAGTTGCAATTCAAAAGTATCTGGCTAAAAAGATTTCTACAATTACACCTTTTGAACCGGCAGGATAAAAGTTAACCCAACAACCTATACAAAAAAGTATAGGTTGTTTTTCTTTAGGAAAAAGTTATATTTCATTGACTAATAATTTTTCTGTTGATATAATTTTATTAGATAATGAGGTGGTTTTATGAAGAAAACTAGGTTACTGAAAATCGTTCTAAAAAGGACAGGTGCATTCAAACTACTATGTTCTTATATTGTAGTTTTTGTTGCAGTAAGCATTGGCATTATGATTGTTGAACCTAACATAAACAGACTTATTGACAGTCTATGGTATTCATTTAGTGTAGCAACAACTATTGGCTTTGGCGACATAACTGCAGTTACTTTAATAGGTAGAATTCTCTCAATTTTCCTTTCAATATGTTCAATACTGATTATTGCAGTAGTACCGGGTATTATCACCAGTTACTACATAGAAAGTACAAAATTAAGGGAAAAAGAAAGTAGTGCAAAGTTTCTTGATGACCTAGAAAGACTGTCTGAATTATCAAAGGAAGAACTTACTGCTCTATCTGAAAGAGTTAAAAATTTTAACAAGAAAAAGAAATAATATTCATATTAAGGAGAAAAGATATGAAAATTGTAATAGTAAACGGCAGTCCAAGAAAAGGCAACACCTACTCAGCTATTAACGCATTTGTTGAAGGTGCAAAGGATAACAACGACATTGAAGTTATCGACTCATACAAGCTAAAGATTAGTCCTTGTGTAGCTTGTGGTACTTGTGAATGTTACAAGGGTTGTGTAGCAAAAGATGACAGTAACCCTACTGTTGATAAATTAGTAAATGCTGATATGATAATATTTGCCACACCTGTATATTGGTGGGGAATTACTGCACAGATAAAGTTAGTAATTGACAAATGCTACTGCAAAGGTGCTTTGCTAAAGAATAAGAAAGTTGGAGTTATTGCAATCGGTGGTTCACCTACAACTAATGTTCAGTATGAACTGATTGAAAAGCAGTTTCAATGTATTGGTGATTACTTAGATTGGGATATTAAATTTCACAAATCTTTCTTTGCAAGTGAAAAAGATGACCTACTAAAAAATGAAAGTGCTATGAAAGAACTTAAAGCACTTGGTAAAGAAATTTAATTTTTTATTTATCCATATAAAAAGGAGCAACTGCTAAAGTTGCTCCTAATTTTTTACTGAGTAATGGGACTTGAACCCGTACATCACAAAAGCTAGGCTAATTTAGAATTAACCTAGCTTTATTTT
The DNA here is from genome assembly GCF_040096285.1 of Ruminococcoides intestinihominis. Lineage (NCBI taxonomy): Bacteria > Bacillati > Bacillota > Clostridia > Eubacteriales > Oscillospiraceae > Ruminococcoides > Ruminococcoides intestinihominis. The sequence goes on from NZ_JBBMEY010000006.1 coordinate 26,976, forward strand.
ATTATTTAGTTAAATATTCTAGCAATGCTTTACAACCATTATAAATATCATTGTAGCATTTTTCAAAATCTCCGGTATACCATGGGTCAGACACATCTCTGTCACTACCTGCATAACTCATTAGCTTGTGAATTTTATTATTCGGATCACCCTTTAAAATTCTGCTCATATTGCGTACATTGTTACTATCCATAGGAATTAACAAATCATATTTATCATAGTCGGATTTTTTAATCTGTACTGCCCTTTTTCCATTGCAATCAATGTTGTGTAAATTTAAAATTTCTTTTGCCGGTGGATATACAGGATTACCAACGCCATTCCATATTTCTTCTGTGCTGGTAGCTGACGAAGTAACAACAAAGTCACCTTCAAGACCTTTCTTCTTTATCATATCTTTAAATATAAACTCTGCCATTGGTGACCTGCAAATATTACCATGGCACACAAACATTATCTTTGTCATTATATTTTCCTTTCATATTTGGTTTAATTATTCCTAAAATTTATTTTAATTGTACCACAAAAAGAAAGTTCTTGCTACAAAAAACCTACTCAACAAAATGACTCTATATCAATAAATTATGAGTAATGCAATAAAATAAGTATAGGTAAAAACTATCCAAATTTCATAAATCAATTATTACAATTTAATTATGTAATACTTCAAATTGTTATTACCTATCCAAGTAACTTTATAACAATTATTGATTAGTATTTCTTCATTTTTCCTACCGGTAGGTTTTTTTATTGTTCCTTGAATTAATTTCTGTCCTCTGAAAAATGAATATATACCATCTTGCTTATTGCCGGAATAAAAATTCTTGTTACTAACTAATGTTAAACAATAAGTGCCTTTGAAACCTCTTTCCCTGAGTTATTCCATAAATTTTATATCTTTTACACAAGAAAACATTTGCTCCGGGTATTGACCGTTTTGAGGATATTTTAATTCTATGGCATACTTCTCACTTTCATTATATATAACAATATCCATCTCATGCTTTATTGTTTTAGTAATATTAAAAAATTTAGTATTTCTTTCAAATTGTATTTTATAATTTGTTAGTTCATTACGAAGAAAAATCCCCAATTCGTGTTGTAAACTAAATTCATTATAAACTTCAATTTTTTCTTCTAATATAAGTTTCATAAAACTATTCATAAGTGTTACTAAATTCATTTCTACACACCCCACACGATATTTTTATAGTTTAATTATTCCTAAAATTTATTTTAATTGTACCACAAAAAGAAAATTCTTGCTACAAAAAGCCTACTCAACAAAAGTTAAGTAGGCTTAGATTTAGGTATTAAGTTAAATTACTTCTGCACATATTCTTTGATTTGGTTATATGATAGGTTATTGTCACCACCATAAGTTTAGAAGATTGGCAGGCTCTATTTTTCTTACCCCAACATTTATTATAGAGCCATTATGGTTTATGGGTGACATACTTTCTTCTTTCACTACTGCCTACCTCGCTTATTAAGCACAAATACGAAAGGATAGAGGCATCTACGCCCTCCCTAAAAACAATTTATAGAATTGTTTTCTTAACTCCAAGTACAACATGGTCGTTTAGCGTTGTGCATAAATGCACTTCCTCAAACTCCCTGTTGTAGCTCTTCCTCGAACTCCTTTCTTCTGCCACCGGCAGCAGTCGTTCTCGTCACACTTTCAAGTCCTGTCACCCTAGGGCTTGTTGTATAAAGAAAAAGAGAAGTACTAATGTACTTCTCTTTTTCTTGGTGCGGGTGACATACTTTCTTCTTTCACTACTGTCTACCTCGCTTATTAAGCACAAATACGAAAGGATAGAGGCATCTACGCCCTCCCTAAAAACAGTCCACCGGACTGTTTTCTTAACGGTCACCTTCAAGTCCTGTCACCGCTTTGCTGGTATAATAAAAATAGACAACACTAACGTGTTGTCTATTTTTATGGTGCGGGTGACAGGACTTGAACCTGCACGTCGGTGAACACTAGAACCTAAATCTAGCGCGTCTGCCAATTCCGCCACACCCGCATATATTTTATTTTGCGTTTTGCTGTCTCTCAACAACGATATTTATTATATCTTATGATGTCCTAAAAGTCAACACTTTTTTGCAAAAATATTTAAAAAGTGATAAAAACACAGAAAATCGCCCCAAAAACAGCCTATTAATGAGGTTTGGGCGATAAAAAAGTATTTTATAAATATCTATTGATTATAAATTCCAACTGATTATTTTTCTTTTATAGCATAAAAAATGCCTAGTAATTTCTTAAAAAACTAGGCATTTTCTTGTGAAAAAATTTCTCTGGTGCAGTTCTGGTGCAGTAGCAAAAGATTTTCATTAAATTTTATATACTTAAATTCTGCTGACAATAGGTATTAAACTGTTCCATTGCAGGGTTATTTAGTCTATCAAAAACATCACAATATGTATTTATAGTTACAGAAATATCGGTATGTCCCATCCAGTTTTTCAAAACTTCTGCCGATATTCCTGACTCAATAACTCTAGTTGCAAAGGTATGTCTTAGAAGATGCTGACCACCACTGATTTCTATATTTAGCTTCTTACATATTCTGGTAAACGAACTATTCACTTGTGAGGTGGATATTGGTCTATTGCTTTTAAAATTATAAAACAGTAGTCCGTTATCATTCTCTTTATAGTTTGTCAAAACTTCCTTTAGGATAGGCACTAAACAATCTTGAATTGGTACATCACGATAACCTTTTTGAGTTTTTGTTCTGTCCCCTACTTTTATTGCATAATTTATACCTCTTGTAACGGTATTTCTAACATGTATAAGTCTATTTCTCAAATCAATATCCTTAGCAGTCAAAGCACAAATTTCTCCCATTCTAAGTCCGGCAAAAAGTTCAATGTAAAACATAGGTCTGTAATCAATAGCATTTTTATTGATTTTCATATCTTTAAGATAATTAAGAAAATCATTTTCTTCTTCAACAGTAAAGGCTACTACTTTCTTAGTGGGTTTATCTGACTTTGGCTTTCTAATAAACGGACTATCCATCAAGTTATATCCCATTAATCTTTTATGTATGGCAAGGTTATAAGCTTTAGACATTGAAGAATACACTTTATCAATTACACTATTAGAATAGTGCTTTATCGAAAATAAAAAATCATTAATTTGATTTGTTTGTATCTTTGTAATTGGAATTTTAGCCAGACTTCCTTTTTCTATAATTCGAACAGTCAGCAGTCTTCTGTTATAAGCAGAATCTTGTATTCTATTCATATTGTGGTCATACTCTGCATCTTCCTTAAGCAAATCAACTATTGTAGCATCTGTAGTTTCACAAATTTTTTGCTCCATAATATCTTTTAATAATTGATTTCTCTTTTTAATAAGTTCTGTTTTAGTTGATGCTGATAAACTTTTTCTTGCTATTTCTCCACTATACTTTTGATAACTTATTTGGCATCTCCATCTCTTACGACTTTTATCATAGAAAATTGTGCCTTCGCCGTTACCTTTTCTCTTAGGTTTATTTGCCATAAAAAACACCTCTTATTGATTATTAATCCAAGTATTTCTTTCACTACTTTTTCTCTTTACTGAAAAGAAATTAATGAAAGCAGTTTTTAGTACAAGTTGTTTTTTGCCTAAATCTGTAGAAGGAAATTCAGGATGTCGAAACAACTCCTCTACTGTTTTCCTAGACCAGCCGGTCATCTTCATGACATCTTCAATATTAAAGAACAAGTTATTAACTACTTGATTATTAATGTTACGAGATATTTCTTCAATCTGTTTTTGCAATTCTAACAATGCAGGAATTGTTAATACAATATCTTCTTTATTTTCTGACTTTTCAATTAAATTTTTAGTTTTTTTCATAATAAAAAACTCCTTTTTGTTATATTAAATCAAAAACGAATAATCTGTATCTTCGTTTCACTGAATTATCAAACAAAATGGAGTTAAATTTTTATTCTTTACAAAAATTTATTTCCTATAAAGAACTATAGTATTTAATTTGACAAATAATATTTGCTAACTTCTTTACTGCTATAAAGCCTTTAGCAAATGCTATTTTATTTTGTTCGATTAATTCAGTTCTTATATTCTAATACAATTTATTCGATTTTGATTCTTTCTTATAGCATGATGTTAGCACAGTTACCTTAATAATACAATGTACATTTTTATGAATTTGTGCATAATTGATTCTAATTTTAAATATAAAACAACCTACAAGTAACTACTCATAGGTTGGTTCTATACTTATTAAGTTTTAATCAAGAGTTTAATTCTTTTTCGATTTCATCCAACAGGTTCTTGATTTCAGCTTTAGGAGATAGATTATAAGCAATATCCAAGAAATACTTTGCCATTTCAAAATCTTCTTCAGCATAAGCCTCTTCGCCACAATCAACTGCTAATTTTATAATTTTTTGATTTGGCTTTAGTGAGATACCATAATTATTAGTAAACTTCATCTCATCACCAAATGAAATATCATTTTCAGTTATACCACTTTCATCCTGAATAAACTCAAGTTCATTGTAAGCGTCTCCGGAATTGTCATCATACTTTAGGCTGGTATTGTAACAAATATAAGCCTCTTTCCACAATTCATTTTCAGAAAAAAACTTTCCTAATGTTCTGTAAACATAAGCTAATTCCTTTGGTTCAAAAGTATATTTAAAAACTTCATTAAAAAGCTTTAAACATTTTTTCCCACTAATATTACCATTAATACTTAAAGTTTCAGCATATTGTAATGTGATGGTTGCTGATACAGGATTCCATTTTCTTGCTTTTTCAAAGGCTGTTTGAGCTTCTTCAAATTCTTCTAAATTCCATAGTACAGAACCATACATAAAATATATTGTTGCATACGGAAATGGTACTGCATATATTTCTCTTCTTTCTTTTCTATGCAAAGAACGGTAAAGTACCTCTTGCATAGATTCTTCAAAGCTGAAAAATACCATTTTGGAATTTTCTTTAAATGTACCATCATTGATATAGCCTTCCCCTTCTTCAATCAACTTTTCAGCTAATGAAAGTGCTATATCATAGTCACCGTTTCCAATAATATTTGCAATCCTATCTAGTTCTTCACTTATTCTGGGAACTTCTTTTTCAAAAGATTGCACAAGTTTTTCTTTTTCAGCAAAAGGAATAGCTTCACTAATAAGCAACCCTATTGCGTAAAGTGTATCCTTATCCTCTTTACTGCCCTCGAATTTTTCAATTATACTATCTAGGAACTCAGTATCTTTCTCTAAGTCACCGGTCATTACACTCTTTAGTTCTTTAATAATTTCTTTATCGTTCATATAACACCTTTAATATTTCAAATTTTTTATAATATAATTCTGTCTATATCGGCATTTTAACACATACAACTATAAAAAAACAATAGGTATATTAATAATAACAAATACACTTTGCAATTTTCATAGATATTTTTCGATTAATATTTACTTATCAACCTTATCACATACAAAACAAAGATAAAAGTATTATTCAATACTCCAAACAACTGTTACTGTATCTGAAACATCAATATCATCAGGGGCAATGTCAATATCGTAAGACTCGGTTGAAACAGCTACACAAGGTAATGCTACACCAGAGGCATACATTGAAGTTCTCATAGGACGGCTGACAAAATCCACCTCTCCCCATGAATAATCAATATTCAAGATATTTCCTAGTTTAACTCCTGATGCTTTAGCCAACACTTGAGCTTTTTCCATAGAATCTTTGATTGCCTTTTCTAACAACTGATTTTTTGGTTTCTCAGGGTCAGCAACTGTATAATCAATATCAAATTCAGGGTGAATCAATGAACGACTTAATGCATACAAAACTTTACCCAACATTTCGTTATCAACCGGAAATTCAATCTTTGTTCTGTGGGTATATTTATAGTCTTTAAATCGTTTCTTCCAAGTTCTGCTGATTTGAAAATTTTCAAATTCAGCTTCAACATTAAAATATAAAGTCTTTACTTTATCCCTTTCAAATCCAAGATTTTCAAACATATCCTTGATTTTCTCAGTCTTTTCAGCAGACTCCTTTACTGCCTTATCATAAACCTTGTTTGTACCTTTAACAGTCATAATCAATCGAATAGTATCAGGCTTTACTGATATTTTTCCTTTACCCGTTACTCTTACTGTTCGTATGGTACATTATCTTTCCTTTCTAATTCATTAAGAAGTTGTTTCACTTCATCAAAGTGGGTTAAGTCATAGGCAATATTAAGAAAATATTTTGCAAATTCATCATTGCCATTTTCTGCACTATTCTCGCCATAAGCTATAGCTAATCCTACAACATCCTCATTAGGCTCTAATGGAAAGCCGTATTTCCTACTAAACTTCTTCATTGTTTCAATAGGTGCAGGTTTTATTTCCAAATGTGTGGTTTGTTCAATATAAAACAACTCACCATAAGCAGCATCAGTATTAGAATCAAAATTCAAACTATAATCTTCACAAGCAATAGCCTCTTGCCACATTTTCTTTTCAATAAAGTAATAACCAAGATTTCTATAACAACGGGCTAAATCCTCAGATTTATAAGCAAAATTGAAGATTTCGATTGTATAATCAAAGAATGTTTCAATGTCCCCCATAGCCTTGTATGTTTCTGCATATTCAAAGGCAATATCTGCATCCATAGGATTCCATCTTTTTGCTTTTTCAAGGGCAACATTTGCTTCTGTATAGCGACCTAGTTCAAACAATATATTTCCATAAAAGAAATATACTGTAGCAAATGGAAAATTAGATGGTCTAATATCTTTCTCACTATCTCTATGTCTATAACCATAAAGTAATTCTTGCATAGGGTTAATGAAACAAAAATAATCACTGACTGAATCATTCTGATACATACCGGCAGAAATTAATTCTTCAGCCTTTTCAACTAATTTTTCAACTTTATCAAGTGCCAAATTATAATCACCTGATTGTATGGTAGAAAACAAATCATCAAGTTCATTTTCTATTTCTGCATTATCTTTCTCAAAAGCATTAGCAAATTCATTGACCTTTTCTTCAGGCAACATTCCACTTATCAGCCTACCACAAGCCCTGATAATCTCTTTTCCAAATTCATGGTCTTTGTACTTTTCCATTTGTTCCATTAAGTACTGTATATCTTTTTCATTTTCACCGGTTAAACCACTTGCAATATCTCTCATAATTTCTTGATAATCCATAATATCCTCCTTAAATAATTAAATTTATATAAAATAATTAATTATTATTATTTGTTTCTGTATATTATGCATTATATCATACTTATTTTTAGAAACACAATAGAAAAAGAAAAATTATAGTGTTTCATAAAAGATAAGTCCCATATTGGGGACTTTGGTTTTTGTTATTGATTTATATTTCAGAAATGTTTATTGCAATATATAAATCAAAGTTCTAAATAAATTGTGGCTATACTTTTTGAGTATACAAAAACCAACCTATAAGTAAATACTCATAGGTTGTTTCAGTACTTATTAAAATTTTATTATATTTCAAAATTTGTTAATATCATATTTAGGTAGATATTAACAAATTAAGCATAACCTTTTAATTAAATTCAAAAATTACACCTATCGGTTTACTTACCGATAGGTGTTTTTTATGCTCTAAAATAAAAAAAGCAATAATCCCCACCATATAATGATGAGGATTATCTTTAAGGAATTAATATGAATAGTAGAATTCTGTTTTACACTACTTTGTTACAACTGTTTTTGCTGATGACCATGAAGAATAGATATTATAATTTTTGCCGGAGAATTTTGTTGTTTTGTAAGTACGGACTCTGACAAAATATTTTTTCTTAGCCTTTAACTTAGTTATCTTTTTAGCAGAAACAGTATTCTTTACAGTAACGGTTTTTGCTTTTTTGAAATTCTTAAATGTACTGTACTGAATTTGATAACCTGTAGTTTGAGTTTTCTGTAGTTTTAAATTAACTTGCATACCCTTTGAAAGTCCTTTTACTGACTTAACAGAAGTTGCTTTAGGTACAATATTATAATAGAAAGTCTTTTCCCCACTATAATTACCTTTAAACTTAACCTTTACAGAATATCTGCCTACATTCTTTCTACCATTAGAATATGTAACTGTATAATCGGTTTTATTCTTCAAGATTTTATTTTTACTGTCTTTTACTGTAACAGTAGGAGTTTGAGTTTTACCGTTATATGTGAAAGTAGTTTTTGAAATACTTACTAATGAAATCTTGCTGATTACATTGTCATACTGCACATTGTTACAAATTGAACACTTACTGATTTTTCTACCGTTACTCTTCATTGTAGCAGGTGTTATTGTAGTTACATACGAATGACCTTTTGCCTTTATAGTTTCGGTATAAGTATCTCCACAACCTTTGCATACATAAGTTTTCACACCATTTTCTGTACAAGTAGGTTCTTTAGTTACTGAGGATGTGTAGTTATGCTCATGGATATTTTCTATTTCATAAGGATTGACACTATACAATGTAGGTGTACTGTCATCAGTTACATACCACTTAACTGTACCATCACTACATACAATAGGCTCACAATCGGACAATCTAACAGGCATTGTCTTTTTAGCTGAAATGGTATTGCCACTAGCATCAACTGTCATTGCCTTAGTTGTAACTTTATTTGTAGTAGTGTTTTTTTCTTCCCACATAACTAAGAAAAAGTTATCATTAATTTTTACCAGCTGAGGATTACCACAAGTTACTTTATTACTTGCCTTATAATTAGTTAAAGCTATTTTCTTTGTGTTATTAAATAGCTTATCGGTTACAGTTAAATAAACATTTCTGTTTTTGTTATCCTTTGAAATATCTCTTGTAAATGCTATTAAGCAATTACCACTACCAACTTCAAAGCCACCTACTGTTGCACCGGTATAGTTGCTAATATTCACATCAAATTTTTCCGGTACAGTTACTGTTACAGAAGTTGATTTATCATTCTTGTAGTATCTTGTAAGGGTGATACCATTTACAGAAAGATATTGGTCACCAAAGGAAAAGTTATTTGATTCAGAGTGGTCAACTCTATAAATATAGTTGCCGTCAGTCTTTATAAACTGATTAAATGAGTGGCTGACATAACCATTCATTAGGTTTAACACATCATACATTGAGTCGGTAGTTTTCATTGTACTTTCATCAATGGTAAATAACATATTTGCTTGGTGGTTTATTTTATTCTCGTCAGCATACATTTCATGACAAGTATGTATATATAGTTTGCCGTCAAGCTCTGTCATTCTGAGTGAACCGACTTCAAATGGCTTTGTAGTGTTTGAACCGTTAATTTTACACTCACTAATCTTTGTCCAATCTTTTGAATACTTTACAACTCTGACTACTTCTTTAGAATCATTTTCTGAAGTGTTATTTTCACCGAAAACTATGTAGTTATTATCTTCACCACAGAAATAGCCACCGAATTTGCTTAGTTCATTCTTAACTGTTTTTGTAGAAAGGAGAGTTTTGCCATCACTTGAATATTTTTCAACTAACACACCATTTGATGTACTTTCAACTCTGTTAAGTGTACCGTCAGCATTTCCACTTAAATTTGAAGTAATAACTGAGGACCACTTATAATAATCATTCTTTGAAATATTTGAAGAAGTTTTTCCTGACAATTTTACCTTATCAACTGCCGGTGCAGAAGAATTTTTCTCAACTGTTACAGTACATTGAGCAGTAACACCGTTAGTGGTTTTTGCAGTGATTACTGCTGTACCCACACTATTACCGTAAACTTTACCTTCACTTGTAACAGAGGCTATCTTGTCATTGCTACTTGACCAACTGTAAGAATATGTTGCTAAAGCATTACTTGTTGCTGAAAGTGAAAGGCTTTTCCCTACCTTTATAGTAGCAGAAGTTTGTGACAAATTAATTTCTGTTGGAAATTCCCAAGTAAATTTTTCTACATAATAATTACTGTCAGTATCTTTTTCAATAGCAAGAATATCATCACCGTAATTTAATAGTGCAAATACAGGGTACTCAGTATTGATTGTAGAAATATGCTTATAGTTACTGTCAAACTCCATAAGCCTATTATCATTCATATAAATTACAGTAGAATTGTTCAGGTTGTTATGTACTGCTCTAGCACCTATGTTACTATAAAATTTATCATCACCCTCATAACCTATTCTTGATAAGCTACCTAGCAATGGTGGGTTGTTAGGATTTTTTGTATCAAACTTGCTAGAGTCTAGAACATTAACTGTTGAATTATATGATGAAGTCCAAGCTAGTGTACCCTCAGTCAACATAATTGCACTACTGTAATGATACTGAACATACTTTGCGTAAAGAATATCTAGAATTTCATCACTTACGGTTATCTTATTATTTGTTACATTACCGAAAGCCAATGTTCTATAACCACTTGAAGAACCCCATTGACTTTTTGCAGTTTTATAACTTTCAAAATAGAAATTGCCGTTACTACTGTCAAAACCATAATATTCAAAACAATCATCTTCCATATCAGCAGAAGAAAGTTCCTTATAATCTTTTGATAGTAAGTGAATTGTATATTTCTTTTCACTTTTTAAACCGTCAAAAGTAGTTAGATAAATTCTACCTTTACTGTCAACACCTATTGTTCTGATATAAGAATTATAATTATCAGCAACAAATTCTGTTACATTGTGAGTTGACTCTACCTTTTCAGTTTCTATATTCAATTCATCAACATAGTAAATTATAGGGTTAGGATTTCCACCATCTCTATATACAACATAAAACTTTGAGTCAGTTGCAAAAACATCATAAACAGCCTTATCTTTGTAGTCCTTAATCTTTCTTACTGTGTTGTTATTAACATCATAGAAATTTATACTTCTATTGTAATAACTGTTGTAGTAATAGAAACCACCCTTTTCCGGTGACTGTATCTCCTTAAATTTTTCTTCACTACTGTCAAACAAAATAGCATCACTAGGCATTTTTACTGCACTGTTTTTAGTTACTGCTTTAGCTGAACCGGTTGTTTTTATAACACTGTTAAAAGTATCTGACAATGGCAATACCATTGAAGTTACTGCCACTAAAAAAGCAACTAATACTGCAGAAAACTTTTTGACTTTCATTTTCATTTCCCTTTCTTAAATAATTTCACATTATCATAATATCACATTAAATAATTATTTTTCTATTGCTTATAATTAGAAATTTTTATAATAATTTTGTGATACATAACGGATTTATTTTACAAAGAAAAAACCTCTCAAAAGAGAGGCTTAATCACTATATTTATATGTTGTTCATTGTGGTGACTCAACACAATCAGCATATTGCTGAAGAATATAGTCACCGTAATAATCTGCTTCAATTTCTCTATCATCAACAGACTTTTCTACTCTATTTATCCATTGATAATAGTGCGTAATTTCATGAGATAATGTATAAATAAAACTTGCTAATGCGTTATCCTTACCTATCTCGTTTAACAAATCTTCATAATCACCTGTAGAAATTTTAATATAAGGTTCTGTAAAATAATCATTAGGTTCAAAAAAGCTACCTACTACATAGTCACCATCTTTAGTTTTTACATAGTCAGTTGCTTTTACATAGATAGGCAACATAATAGGAAATTTATAATTCTTTCTTAACCATTTAGCAAACTTTTTCAATGATTTTTTTACATCATCATTTACATTCTTTTCTATCCTTAAATATATTCCATTTGGAATATTATCTTTTCCACTAAAATATTCTTGCCAATCTTCTGATAACCAAGGGTTCAAAGCATACTCCTAAATTAACTAATTTTAAACATTCAATTTTTTATGTCTATTATACATTTCAACTGCAATTTTATATAACTGATATACACACATAAAACCAACAACCAATATAAATGATGCAAGGTAAAAATACTTACCCAAAAGATATGTAAATGGGTCAGGTAGGTCATTTGTAACTTTTAAATAATACCATTCTGTATATGAATTATCTAAAAAGTATGCACCTACAATTACTGCACAGGTAGGTACAACTCTCCATATATTAATTAATGACTTTTGCTTTAAATCACAAGATACATTTGCATAAATCAAAAACAGTGGTGCTATCCATTGTAAATAAAGTGGTGAAAAATAATCAAAGAAAAACAATGGTACAATAAATAATGCAAATGAAATAACATACATAAGTATATTTCTTAAAACTAACCTTTTCATATAATCACCTTATATAATTCTATCATAATAATAAATAAAAAATTAGTGTTTTTACAATACTATTATATATTATTTATTAAGTTTTAGCAAGAATTAATATTAGAAAGAATAGAATAATTATGCTGACACTACTTTTGTAATGTCAGCTTTTTTAATATTATTTGATTAATTATTTTACTGTAATTTTGCACTTAGCAGATTTTTTACTGCCGTCTTTTGCAGTTGCGTAAATAAAACAAGTACCTTTTTTCTTTGCAGTTACTTTACCTTTGCTATTAACTGTAGCAATCTTAGATTTTGATGTTGTCCATTTTACTGACTTAACATTTGCATTCTTAGGATTTACAGTAGCTTTTAGTGTAACTGTTTTCTGTTTAGCTTTGCCCTTTACTTTTAGGATAGCTGAATTTCTGTTTAATTTAACAGATGTTACAGGTTGCTTTACTGTTACCTTAACAGTAGCGTATTTATTGCTACCATCAAGTGCCATTACTTTAATTGTAGCATTACCTCTACCCTTTGCAGTAATTTTACCACTTTGGTTTACTGTTGCTATCTTTGAGTTAGAAGTTGTCCACTTTAACTTTTTGTTAGTTGCATTAGTTGGACTAACCTTAACTTTAACAGTTGCACTTCTGCCATTTAATAATGTAACAGATTTCTTACTTAATGAAACTTTAGTAACTTTCTTTACAGTAGGTTTTGTAGTTGTAGGAACTGTTGTAACTGTAGTTGAATCTGTAGTTACAGTTGTAGGTTCTGTTGTAGAAACTGTTGTTGGTAAAGTTGTTGAAGTAGTAGGCTCTGTGGTTACAGTTGTTGGTTCTGTAGTACTGGTTTCACTTACCTTCACTAAATTATTTCTTGCATTACTAAATTCATCTATCATATCTTTGAATTCAGCATCAGTAGTATTTTCATCTGCTAAAAGGTTTTCTGCTTTTTTCTTGGCATTTAGATAGTTATCATAGCTATCTTTAGTATAAATGTTATACCAATACTCAGGAGTATAATCAAAGTCACCGGAATATTGTTTCAACAAATTTTCTAATTCTTGTTTGTGGATACTTGTTGCTACTGCTATGATAGAAATATCTCCATTTACTTCCGGAATATTAATTGCACATTCACCTTCTGTAAATGGTACTGTGAAATCATTATCACCCATTTTAACTTTTACACTATCAATTTTATAACCCTCTACCGGAGTTAATACTGATGCATATGTGTTACATTCTGCAACTTTATTTTCAACATTGTTAGTAACTACATTTTCTAACATTGAAGATACCTTGAAAGTATTTACAGAATAATGCACATTAGCATTTAAAAATGAATCACTGGCATCATCTGTATTATCAAATTTAATAGATTTCCATTGACTTTCAGTACCGGTAAAATAAATATCTTTCAAATCATTACAATTTTCAAAAGCACAACAATCTATATGGGTTACACTACTTGGAATTGTTATACTCTTTAAACTGTTACAATCTTTAAAAGCATATCCATCGATAAATTCTACCTTATCCGGTATTGTAATGTTAGTTAGACCTCCACATAAATCAAACATTCTCCAACTAACGGTATCTAAATTATCAGGTAATACTATACTCTGTATTCTATAGCTACCTGTGAAAGCACATTCATATATTTTAGTTACAGAATTAGGTATTGTTACCTTAGTCAATTCTGTACAAAGTGAAAATACAAAACCACCTATAACATTTACACTATCAGGAATATTTATTTCTGTTATTTTTCTAGCTAAAAAAGCATAATCTGCAATTAATTCTGTACCATCTTTAATAGAATAAGAACCTGTAACACTTTCCCTTGTTTCTAATAGATAGTTACCTATGTACATTACTCCATTATCCCAATTATTTTCATCATTATAATAAGCAGTATGATAAAATGCATTTTGCCCAATTCTTGTTATACCACTAGGTAATGATATATCTTTAAGATTAGTACAATACATAAAAGCATCACTACCAATATAAGTTACTCCCTCAGGTATAGTCACTTCGGTTAAACTTTTACAATTATCAAAACAATTCACTTCTAATGTTTTTAAACTTTTAGGTAATGTAATACTTTTTAAATTATAGCAATTGCCAAATGCAGATCCACCAATTAAAGTAATACTATCAGGAAGTACTACACTTGTAAGACCTTCACAATAGTCAAAAGCAAAACTACTAATTTTACTCATACTATTTGGAATTGTTACTTTATTTAAATCCTTACATTCATAAAAAGCACCATCGGATAATAATTTTGTACCATCTTTAATAGTATAATCACCTGTAAGGTCCTTTGCCTTTATTAGATAATTATCCAAATACAATACATCATTATCCCAATTATTTTTATCATTCCAATAGCCAGTAGCAGATATAATAGATTGTCCAATATGAGTTAGATTTTCTGACATATTTATATCTACCAGACTTGAACATCCTGAAAATGCACCGGTTACTATATTTGTAACACTATTAGGAATTGCTATACTTGTTAAACTTGTACATCCTTTAAATGCAGATCTACCTATCTCTGTTAACGAATTAGACAAAATTACCTGTGTTAAATTCTTGCATTTATTAAATGCATAATCACCTATTATTGTTACACTATCTGCTATTATTAACTTCTCTAAATTTCCACAATTTTCAAATGAATAATTACCAATGTTGGTAACACCATCTTCAATCTTAACTGTTTTTATTAAAGACAAATAATCTTTCCAAGGAATATTCCAAGCATCTTTATAAGACTCCATTTGACCTTGACCTGAAATAGTGAAAGTACATGTATCCTCATCAAAAGACCATGTGCAATCACCGGTTTTATCAGAATAAATATCACCTGTTAAAACTACATTTGTCTCTTTTGCTGATACTGTAGTTATAATACTGAATGAACTTAGTATCATTAGTATCGACAAAATCACGCTTAATGATTTTTTCATTTCATCACACTCCAAATAAAATCAATAAAATTTATATTCTTATATAGGTATATTTTAACATTATATATAAAATATTTCTAGATTAACACTATACAAATAAAATTTAGTTTTATTGTGCATAATCACAAATATACATAAGTAAATTTAATATAACCAATTAAAGCAAAAGTAAAGGCCATCCAATACGGATAGCCTTTAAATGTTTTCTTGAACCGATTATTTAACTGTAATTTTGCACTTAGCAGATTTTTTACTGCCGTCTTTTGCAGTAGCGTAAATAAAACAAGTACCTTTTTTCTTTGCAGTTACTTTACCTTTGCTATTAACTGTAGCAATCTTAGATTTTGATGTTGTCCATTTTACTGACTTAACATTAGCATTCTTTGGATAAGCAGTAGCTTTTAGTGTAACTGTTTTCTGTTTAGCTTTGCCCTTTACTTTTAGGATAGCTGAATTTCTGCTTAATTTAACAGATGTTACAGATTGCTTTACTGTTACCTTAATAGTTGCGTATTTATTGCTGCCATCAAGTGCCATTACTTTAATTGTAGCATAACCTCTACCCTTTGCAGTAATTTTACCACTTTGGTTTACTGTTGCTATCTTTGAGTTAGAAGTTGTCCACTTTAGCTTTTTGTTAGTTGCATTAGTTGGACTAACCTTAACTTTAACAGTTGCACTTCTGCCATTTAATAATGTAACAGATTTCTTACTTAATGAAACTTTAGTAACTTTCTTTACTGTTGGTTTTGTTGGATTAGTAGGTTCGGCTTTAGGATTCACCTTTACTTTAAATGTATCTATATAGTCATAATGCTGTACAGTTACAGTTCTCTCACCTACTCTAGTAAGGTCATAATCTAATGTATAGTTTTCTACTACTTTGGAAGTACCATCCTTGTAATAAACAGTAACTTCAAGACCTGAAATATCTAAACCTTCACCTTCAGTATATTCTGTTTTATTAGGTAGCTTTGTTACTGCAATTCTATCAATATTATTGACCTTTATTTTACAAGTTGTTACAACAGGTTCTTTATCATCAGGATTTTGTACTGAAATTGAAATTGTTGCATCACCAACACTTTTAGCAGTTACTTTACCGTCATTATCCACAGTTGCAACTTCCGGATTACTTGAAGTCCACTTAATCTCTGCTTCTGTTCTAACATTTTCAAATGTAGGAACTAAGTAAACAAAATTGTCAACTGTAAGGTTAGCACTTCTTGTGTTAAGTTTTACATTAGTATTGTGAATTTCGTATGTAGAACCTTTTGATGTATCCCACTTACCGTCAGAATGTAGATAGTACCAATTACCTTTGTATAAATAACCCGATGGGTCAACTGAAATTCTACTATTACTGTTAACAACATAAATCATATTGTCAAAGTTATCAACACCATCCGGATAAAGGTCACACTCTCCTGCTTTGTATCTATCCAGATTAATACTAAAAGTTTGTAAGTTCTTGTTATAATTAGGGTCATAATCGTTACCTAGTGGTCTTTTTTCAGAACCCTCAATACCGTTGGTAAATATAATATTATGTACATTCTCTGCAACATCAATGTAATAAACAACAGAATCATCATCTGTTTTAATAGAAGTAGGTCTCATTATGTAAGAATGTTGCTGGTCGTAACAAGCATCTTCACCACTCCACCAAAAAGCACAAGCAGTTGCATTGCTAAAATTAAACCACTTTTCTGGCATCGCAAAGAAATATCTCTTTGACTTATTGTTTATAGGACCTGTATAAGTACCACCTAAACTTGTAACAAATTTAGATTTTCTCATTTCAGGTGTTACTTTTTTATCATTTACATAAACTCTAACCTTTAGCTTTGCAGTTAAAACAATTTTTACTGTTGAATTAGGTTCTGTGATTGTTAGTAAAGCATTTTCAGAACCGGGATCTTTCTCACCATAATAAACATAGCCAGGTTCCCATTGACCATTAGTAGTTACATAAAATTCATATGGTGTACCGTCTGTCTTAGGGTTTACGCCTTTTAATGTAATCTCATAAGAACCATCTTGGTTCTTTGTCATCTTATTTATTTCATTATCTTTTTCCCAATCAATACCGTTACAAAGACCGGCTTCACCTGCAACATAATGGGTAGTTTCTGTTGGTACAACTTTACCCGGTGCATCTACACCATCAACAAGCACTTTTACAAAGCCATCTGTAATTACTTTACCGTCTTTGTTTCTGGTACCCTTCAAAGTTAAAATAATATCAACTGTTGAATTATCCATTGGTACGGAAAATTCAATATCTTGTGGGTTATTCTCACCAAGATTTGAACCGAAATTAACACTCCAATCATGATCTTCTGTAACCTTGATTGAGTAACAATCTGACTTAGAAACATTTGTATATGTTTTCTTGTAAGTACCGTCCGACTGAATCACCATATCATCAGCTACAGTTGTTGGATCCCATTTTGCACCTAAAAACGGTGCATCACCTACAACTGTATAAGTATGAGTCTTATCAATTGTAGTAGCTGATACTGATAGCCCACTAAAAATTGAACATACCATTAATAATGATAAAAACACACTAAAGAATTTATTTATTCTCATATGTAGCCCTCCTACATTAATATAGTTATATTTTACCATAATATAAAAACTTGTTCTACAATAATAATACACCAACATTCTTATAATGATTTATGCAATATGCTTAAACTTTTTGAACTATTTTTTAATAGTAAAAGAAAATCAGATGGCAATATAATCACCATCTGATTTCTTAATTGTATATATTCTGTTTTATATGAGGAATGTAAAAAAGTATTAGTCTGCAATCTTAGTCATATTACCATTTGAGAAAGTATATGTACCTTTTTCAAAATGATAGTTCTGACCGTTTCTGCTATCCCAACTACCGTTACCGTTGTTAAAGCAAACATTTGCATAAGTTGAAGTACCTAGGTCAATTGTATACTTATGAGTATAACCTGTCTTTTCGTTAGTTGAAGTCATTTTGTTACCAGGAGCATCAGTCCAAGAGCCATTACCTACCTGATAATGAATATATGGAGTTGAGTAACCCTTGTAGTAGATTGTTACTACATTTTCTGAAGCTTTGTCTACTGTAACTTCAATTGATCTGCCGGCAATATACTTACCATTGTGCTTAATTTGTAATAGCATTGTATATTTTCCTGCTTCCTTAGGTGTCCAGTTAGCAGTTCTGTCGCTATTTGTTGTAAGTGTTTCTGTCTTGTTATCTTTAGTTACCGTATAAGTATAATCGTGATATGTAACAAGTGATGATAGATTCTTAATATCAGCACTAAATTTAACTATATCATTTACTTTTACTGTACTACTGCTAATATTTAAATTATCAATACAAGCTTGAGCAACATAAATACTTTTTGTAACGGTTACTGTTGCACCGGTAGCGTCCTTAACTGTTACTTCATAGTTATAGTTACCAATATATTCAGGAATAACTGTAAAAGTATTCTTAGTTGAAAATGGCTGTAAAACAGTTCTTGTATTGTACTGGTTCATTGCAAATTCATACTGATATGGTGCTTTACCACCTGATACATTAACTGACATATTAACATTATCACAGAAAGGAACTGAACCTGTGTTTGAATTAATGTTAAATTGGTTTATCTTTAGAGGTTGTTTCTCTGCAACTGTAACAGTTTTTTCAGCCATTACATAATTAGTTGAGCCATAGCTTTCTTTTGAATAAACTCTAACCCTATAAGTACCGGATTTGTTAAACTGCCATAAACAACTACTGGCACCTGCATAGTCATAAATTGTAACTTCGTGATTGTTTGAATCTAAATATGTGAATTTACTTACAGCATTGGAAGTAGCATTTTTTAATTTAACTTTCATATCTATAAAATCACCAACAGTGATTTTTCCATCAGCCGGAGTAATATCAAATGATTCAATACCGAATTTATCATCTTCTACCGGAGTAATTACACCATTCTTAAACGTGTATGTACCCTTGTTGAAACGATAGTTTCTACCATTGTTGCTGTCCCAATTACCGTTGCCGTCATTGAAACATACATTTGCGTAATTCTTATCGCCAAGGTTAATTACGTACTTATGTGAATAACCGTCTTTTTCGTTAGTTGCAATCATTTTGTAACCCGGTGCGTTAGTCCAAGAACCATTTTCTACCTGATAGTGAATGTATGGAGAATAATAACCAACATAGTAAATTACAACTAGATTATCAGTTGTGTCTTTCTTATTAACAACATAGTTCACTGTCTTTGTTGCAGACTGACCGGACATATCACCCATATTACAAGTGATTGTATAATTACCGGCTTCAGTTGGTGTCCAATCTACTGAAGCATTGTATGGATCTTCCAGAGTTTCTACAACATTTCCATCTTTCTTAATCTCATATTTCAGATAATTATATCTGCCATACTTTGATTGAGAATATTCAATATCTGCCTTAATATTAATCTTTGTACCAACATACTGTGGAGAAGTTGGTGAAGTAACAATATTTTTGATTGTTAATGTATTTACCTTAATTGGCTTAAATGTTTTTGTTAGAGTCTTACCATCAGCATCTGTTACCTTAGCAAATACTGTGATATCACCACCCTTTTTTGCATAGAAGTAATAAGAAGAGTTAGTAGTTTTTTCTGTCTTTGTATTACCGTCTTGAGTGTAACCAAACTCATATGTATATGGAGTTTTACCACCAGATGCTGTAATATAGCAACTAACATAACCGTTTACACATGTTGAATCACTAGGTGACACTTCTGCATTATCGATTTTAAATTCTTTCTTTGGTGAAACTATAACAGTCTTTTCAGCCATTACATAATCTTTTGCATTATAACTTTCTTTTGAATAAACTCTAACTTTATAAGCACCGGCTTCACTAGTCTGCCATGAACAACCACTGACACTCGCATAGTCATAAATTGTATATTCTTTATTGTTTGAATCTAAATATGTGAATTTACTTACAGCACCGGAAGTAGCATTCTTTAGTTTAACCTTCATTTCTACTGAGTCACCAGCAGTAATGTTGCCATCTTCAGGAGTTAGATCAAATGACTCAATCTTAAGTTTCTTTTCTGCTACAAATACGGTCTTTTCAGCCATTACATAACTAGTTGAGCCATAGCTTTCTTTTGAATAAACTCTAACCCTATAAGTACCGGATTTGTTAAACTGCCATGAACAACCACTGACACTCGCATAGTCATAAATTGTATATTCTTTATTGTTTGAATCTAAATATGTGAATTTACTTACAGCACCGGAAGTAGCATTCTTAAGTGTTACTTTCATTGAAACATAATCACCTGCTTCAATTTTACCATCTGCCGGAGTAATATCGAATGACTTAATGCCAAAATTATTATCAACTTCAATTGGTGTAATTACACCATTTTTAAATGTATATGTGCCCTTTTTAAACTTATAGTTTTGACCGTTTTTACTATCCCAATTATTATTACCATCATTGAAACAAACATTAGCATAGTCTGATGTACCTAGGTCAATTGTATATGTATGTGTGTAACCATCAACTGTTGTATCAGGTGTCATTGCTTTACCCGGTACTGTAGTCCAGTTACCATCACCTACCTGATAATGGATATATGGTGATGAGTAACCTTTGTAGTAAATTGTTACTGCATTCTTATCAGGAGTAGTACCGCCACCATTTACAGTAATATCTTTTGAATTACCATTTAATTTTACTGTACCGTTTAAATCTGACTTATATGTTTTATTATTGTTATTATCTACAATCTTAACATCTGATACAGATAGTGTACTGTCATTATTATCTGTGTCCTGAAAACTAAATGTCCAAGTATAATCCTCTACATTATTAGAATTCAAGTTTTCAACTATACTGTTTAAATCGTATGTAAATGTACCCTTAGCTTCTGTTTTTGTACCATCAAAGGAGTAATCATTATTTACATAATAATTACTATATGTTTCAAATGGTTCAGCATAAGATGAATAAGTAACACCAGAGTTTTTGTTTTTAGCAGTAATTTTAATTTCTATATCATTACGGCTCTTTGAACTTAGTGTATATTCTAAATTAATATTTGAACAATCAGATACCGGCTTTACAGATATTCTTGCTATATCATTAATACAATTAGCTCTTACTCTATTTGATAAAACTGTACTATTATTTACTGATGAAGTTCTATTGATTGAATCATAAGAAATCCAAATATATCCGTTATTCATCCAATCATCACCCCAAGAGTTTGCTACCTTGAAAGCACCCTTTTCGCCTTCTTGTACCTTACCATCTTCATTAATATCATACCAAATGTCATCATCATAACCAACAATAGTCATACGATGACCACCTCTTGTTGACACAAGATAAGGTACTATATACTGTCCGGCATACTTTGTATTTTCCGGTACTTGACTATTCTTTTGAATTATTCCATAAGTAAATCCGTATGATGCATGTGTTGAAAAAGTAAGTACTTCCCCATTAATAAGTGCAGTCTTAACTGTGTCTAGATTGCTACTTTTAGAATTTGTAATAGGTGTTTCACCATCACCTGTTGAAATATAACTATAACTACTTAACTTATATTTCTGTGCTTCGTCAAAAGCCTCTTTTGTAACTGTCCATTTTGCAGGATCTGTAATATTGGGTGAATTTTTAATTGTAGGTGCACCAATATTTCTTAAAACACTATATGTAGCACTATCATATGAACCAATATCATCACTAAAGTTAGTGAAATTATATGTCCATAAAGGTGAAAAGCTATTTTCATAAGTAGCAGTTCTGTTAAGTTTTTTATTTTGAGTATAACTAAACTGATAGTATGTTTCTGCCCATGCAACACAAGAACCTACACTGCCTTGGCTCTTAATTGGTGGGAAATACTTACTTTGGCTATTATCCACCTTTGAAGGTAAATCACTGTCACCATCAAGTGCCTGAGCCTTAGCTTTAGCCTTTGTTGTACCTTCTTCCTTAGCAACAATTGAATAATACTGATTTTCGCTACTAATTGTAGGAGCATTATCATCATCACTTTTACCTAGGTCACCTGTACCGAACTTTTGACCATCAACATCAACTACTGTTGAATTTTTGTTGACATCTGTAGCTTGTGTATTATTTGTTTTATTTTCAGTTGCAAATGCAGTTAGAACTGAAAAACTTGACACTGTCATCAATACACATAACAATACAGATAACGCTTTCATTGTTTGTTTTCTCAATTTTCTTCCTCCCATTTGTAGCTTTTGCTACATTTTAGAATTTGTTTTTATACAAATTTCACAATCAATTATAGTACGTTTTCGAACTTTTTACAACTAAAATTGAGCAAAAATAAACTTTTCTATAATAAACACTATATTTATTTCAATTCACTTATAGATTTATGTACATTTTTATTTTGCAATCTTTTATTTATCAAAAAGTTGTACAAAACATTTCCATATTGTTTGTTTTAAATATCAATATATCATAATTAAAATATAGATATGTCGAATAGTATATATGTCCAACTAATTTATTTAGTAATAAATTTGCTAAAAATATACAATCACTATAAATACCGTACAGAAAAAAACATAAATATAAACTTTATTTAATGTAAAAGTACTTTAATTATACAAGGTACAATGATATAATTAATTTAAAGATTTATCTTTGAAAGGTGGTGCTATTATGGCAGAAACATATGAACAAAAGATTGAAAGAAAATTGAAAGTTAAGCAACAAGTTATTGCAGTTGCATCCGGCAGAGAAAAAGCTGACCTTGTACTGAAAAATGCAACATATCTAAATGTATTTTCTAATGAATTTTTAGTAGGTGACATTGCAGTTTCTAACGGTCTAATTGCCGGTATTGGAAAATATAACGGTAAAGTTGAAGTTGATGTTAGGGGCAAAATTGTATTACCCGGATTTATTGATGCACATATTCACCTAGAAAGCTCAATGGTATCTCCTACCGAATTTGCAAAGGCTGTTATCTCTCACGGTACAACTACTGTTATTACTGACCCACATGAAATTGCAAATGTTATGGGAACTGATGGCATTGAATATATGATTGAGGCTACAAGTAATTTGCCTTTAGATTTTCACTTTATGTTGCCGTCTTGTGTACCGGCTACTGAAATTGATGAAAGTGGTGCAGTTCTTGAATACAATGACATTGATAAATATTTTGAACACAAAAAAGTTCTTGGTCTTGCTGAAATGATGAACTATGTTGGTGTTATAAATGGTGACAGTAAAGTAGTTTCAAAGATTATTACATCTCAAGCACACCACAAAAAAATTGATGGTCATGCACCTGAGCTTTCCGGTAATGACCTTAATGCATATATTTCAGCAGGTGTATATTCTGACCATGAATGTTCAACCTTTGAAAATGCTCTTGAGAAATTACAAAAAGGTCAATTCATTATGATTAGAGAAGGTACTGCTGCTCACAACCTAAAAGCACTAATGCCTTTACTTAATAACAAATACTATGCAAGGTGTATGTTTGCTACTGATGACAAGCACCCAAATGATTTATTATATGGTGGCCACATTGACTACATAGTTAAAGAGGCAATCAGAAATGGTGCTAATCCTATTATTGCACTAAAGGTTGCAACCCATCATGCAGCAAGATACTTTTTACTTAACAATAAAGGTGCTATTGCCTCAGGTTACTTAGCTGATATAGTAGTGGTAAACAACATTAGGGACTTTGACATTCAGCAAGTTTATAAAAGAGGTAAACTAGTATTTGACGGTAAAAAGGTTATTGACTTCCCTACTCCTACTATTGAAAGTAGATTAGTAGAGAAATGCCACAAAACTTTCCACCTTGACAAAGTTACACCTGAAAGTTTTGATATTAAAGGTGATTTAGGATTGATAGGTTTAATCAGTGGTGAACTGCTAACAAAAAATCTCGGTACTGCTAACCATATTGATGTTGAAAATGATATACTAAAAATTGCTTGTGTTGAACGACACAAAAACACAAACCACATTGGCGTAGGATATGTTAAGGGTTATTCCTTAAAGTCAGGTGCAGTTGCTACTTCTATTGCTCACGACTCACACAACATTATTACAGTAGGTTGTAGTGACTCTGATATTGCAATTGCAGTTAACGCAATTAAGGATAATAACGGTGGTATTGTTGTGGTTGAAAATGGTGAAATCAAAGCATTACTGGAATTACCTATTGCCGGTTTAATGTCGGAAGAACCATTAAAAGTAGTTAATGATAAACTTGAAAAAGCAAAAGCCTCTGCTTATAGCTTAGGTGTTAGCAAAAATATTGACCCGTTTATGACACTTTCATTTATCAGCTTACCTGTTATCCCATCACTTAGAATCACTACTAAAGGTGTTTTTGATGTTGATAAATGGAAAATTGTTGAATAAAAAAATTAATATAATATACAAAATAGTCACTACAAATTGTAGTGGCTATTTTTTAGTATTAACTAGGAATAATGATTATTACTTTAAAAGCTGACACTACACAATGTAATGTCAGCTTTTGTATATGGTAAATTAATCATCATACAATATTTATAAACTTATAATATGCATATTAGGTAATATATTTTATGCAAGAATTGCGTAAAAATATCAAAAGTAATATGCAACTTTTGCGTATATTATTTTAAAACTTTACGCAATAATTGCATAAAACAGTTGCATATCAATAAAATACGATATTCCGGGAATTTTAGAAATTCTACATAATAATATAAAAAGTTAATTTTACATAAGCAAAAGCTGGCACTATAAAAAGTGTCAGCTTTTGTTTTAGGGGTTATTACATTGTGGAAAATAATATATAAAACAAATTTATAAAACAAGTCTTAATATAACTTAATCAACTTCATTGGAATACACCTTTTCTTAAATGAAATTCAAAATGTAAAACTAATCTAATATGACTAATTTACTTTCATCAATCATTTTAGCAATCAGTAATTAAATCACTGAGTCTGTGAAAATTTACAAATGCCTTATTTTTATTACATATATGATTATCTATATCCTTTTTCTTTCATATAATTAACGATAGTATCTACATTATGTCTTTCGTAATCGTTAAATTGTGAGTCATCAAAATGACCGGGATTTATTGAAGGTACATACCAATCCTTAGAATTAAAATACTGCTGAATACTTGTGGTATTAAACATTAAACCATATCTTGCATAAATCTCATTTAATGCAAGAGTTAATTCTTCCTTACTCATATTTTCAATTTCACTTTCTGAAATATATTCAGTATCTGAGTCAGGAAGTATATAATCACCATTATAATAAGTATCTTCATCCGAACCTAATGAAACATACAGTGTAACCATTTCACCATCTCTAACTGTTTCACCACTAGGAATACTTTGGCTAGATACAACACCTTCAGAATATATGTTATTATTTTCCTCCTCATATCTAATAGAAATATTTTGTTGTCTTAAAATTCTACTAGCCTCTTCTTTCCTCAATCCAACAACATTTGGCATTATCTTTGATACTGTTGCCTCTGTTGTAGGTTCTGTTGTTTGAGTTGTAGTAGTTATAGCAGTTGTTTCGGTAACAGTTGATGTTACTGTTTCCGATGCAGAGGTATCGGAATTACTGTCTTTGTCATTAAAGAAAATTAGAAATACGCAAACACATATTGCTATAACAGCTATAGCACTAACCACAATAACTGTGATTAACAAGTTTTTATTGTTTTTAGGTGGTTTAGGATAATTATTCTGTGGATTTTCATATGATACATTTTTATTAAAATCATCATAATAATCGAAGCTTGAATTATCCTCTAAATTTGACTTGTTAATAGTTCCGTAATTCATATCACTATCAAAGCCCAAATCCTTATCCAGCTCAAATTTTGCATTATCAGCTTGATTATTCTCTACACCGGTATTATCCTTTAGCTTGTTTCCACAACCTTCACAAAAATATGCATTATCATCATTTTCAAAACCGCATTTTGGACACTTCATAACAATTTACCTCCCATTCGTATAATAAAATTATACATAATTCTAACATTTTATTCAAGTATATACATAATAATTATCTCAAATTACAATATTAGTAAAGTTTTTAAAATTATTATAGAAAAATTTATCTGGAATAAAATTCTTCCATAGTTTCAAGGCAAATACCGGCTAATTTGCCTTTAGGAGAAAAAGCACCACAATCAAGTGCAATATGATTATTGCCGATAAAAATATAACCGGGCAAGGTATTTTCTTTTATACGCTGAGTAGGTGTATGACCGGTTACTAAAATCTTGTTACTGAAATATTTTTTGCTATAGTCAGGTCTATCCCAAACTAATTCTTCTAATGAATAATCGGCAATAGATTTTTCAACTGAAAAATTTCCTAGTCCTCCATGTACCAACAAATAATCAACACTGTTAATATTCAGTTCAACATAAGGCTTAAACTTTTCTACATAATCCAAAATCTTATTTCTTTCATCTAAAGACAATTCAGAAAGTTCACATAATGTAGACTCGGCACCATTATTAAGCCAATCTAAAATATCAAAACAATTGTTTTCTATAAATTCCGTAGAAAGATTATCTAGATTATATATCATATCTCTATTATTCAGCATCATTAACTCATGATTTCCCATAAGACAAGTACAATTAGGCAAACCCATAAGCAACTGCAATGATTTGATAGGATGTTCACCTTTATCCACAACATCACCCATTACATATAGCCAATCCTTAGAAGAAAAATCCATTGAATTTAATAATTCTAAAAGCTGATTAAATTCTCCGTGAATATCTCCGATAACATATGTACTCATTTAATCCCACCTTTTTAAATTAATTTTAGAGAGTATTGAATCCCTTGCAAAACAAGGGATTCAACACAATTTCAGATATTATTTTTATAGATTTATTTTACTACAATTTTACACTTTGCTGACTTTTTACTACCATCTTTTGCAGTAGCTGTAATATAGCAAGTGCCTTTTTTCTTTGCAATTACTTTACCTTTTCTATTAACTGTTGCAATTTTTGTATTTGAGGATTTCCAAGAAACTGCCTTATTATTTGCATTTTTTGGATAAACAGTAGCTTTTAGTGTAACTGTTTTCTGTTTAGCCTTGCCCTTTACTTTTAGGTTAGCTGACTTTCTGTTTAATTTAACAGATGTTACAGGTTGCTTTACTGTTACCTTTACAGTAGCGTATTTATTGCTACCATCAAGTGCCATTACTTTAATTGTTGCTTTACCTCTGCCCTTTGCAGTGATTTTACCACTTTGGTTTACTGTTGCTACTTTAGCATTAGAAGTTGTCCACTTTAATTTTTTATTTGTTGCATTAGTTGGACTAACCTTAACTTTAACAGTTGTACTTCTACCATTTAATAAAGCAACTGATTTCTTACCTACTTCAACTTTAGTAACCTTCTTTACTGTTGGCTTTGTAGTGGTAGGTTCAGTTTTTGATTTAACATTAACAATAAAACTCTTTCTATAGTTATGATATGATACTGTTACAATTTTCTTACCTGCTGTAGAAAAATCATAATTTAAATAATAATCTTTTGTTTCTTCTAAAGAATCATCTGCATATTGAATGAAAACTTCAATATCTGATGAATCAATCTCATCACCTACATAATAATCGGTTCTGTCAGGTGATAATGAAACTAAAATTTCATCAATATCTTTTGGTTCAACATAAACCATAAAATGTCCTTTTTGACCTCTACAAGTAACCACAATAATTTTCTCACCGACAGTAGAAAAATCATAGTCACCTATTGAGTAATCATAAACATTGCCAAATGTACCATCTGCATAATCAGCTATTACATCCATACCTGTAAGGTCCAGTTCTTCACCTACAACATAAGTTAATTTTTCAGGTGGATAAACAGTTATTCTCTTAATTTGTTTTGACAATATAGTAATTTCAAATGTATCAGTAAAACCACCATACTTAATAGTTACAGTGTTCTTTCCCACTTCATATCTAGGTTCTGCTACAATATAACCATCATGATTATCTTCATCATAAAAAGCACTATTAAGTACAACTTTACGATTACCACTATATATAGCCACAACTTCTATTCCCTTTGTAATTATATCAGCGTCAAGTTCTTCGCCCTCATAATATGTAGTTATGCTAGGTAATTTAGTGATTTTTATACCTAGTAACACACTTTTTACTTCTACTGTACAATAAGTACATAAAGGTGTAGCTTCCCCCGGATTTTGTACTGAAATCTTGATTTTAGCTGTGCCTTCATCAACACCATATACTGTACCATTATCTTCAACGGTAGCAACATTAGTGTCGCTTGAACTCCAAGTAATTTTGGCATCAGGAGACAAATTTTCAAAAGTGGCATTTAGTTGGATTGAGTCACCTATATTAACTGTATCTTTTCTTTTATTAAGTTTAACATTAACATCTTTAGTTTCATATACAGAACCTTTTTCTGCATCCCATTTACCATCACTATGCAAGTAGTACCATTCACCACGATAAACTTTAGAACCTGATAATTCATACTCAATATCATCAGAAACATAAATCATATTATCCATTGAATCAAGTCCATCCGGATAAATCATAGTTTCACCGGGATCATAACCTTGTAAGTTAATTGCATTTGTCTGACAAGCTTTGCCATAATTTGGTGGTAATTCATCATCCTCAGATTTTTGTCCTAGGTCTATACCATTATTAAATAGAATTGAAGTTATATTTTCATCAATATCAATATAGTAAACTTTTGAACCATCATCAGTATTAATAGTAGTCGGTCTCATTTCATAGGAATTTTGCCAATCAGCACATCTATCTTCACCATCCCACCAATATGCACAAGCAGTTGCATTGCTAAATGTACACCATTCTTTTGGCATAGCAAAATAATATCTTTTAGATTTATTCTTTATAGGTCCTGTATAAGTTCCCCCTAAATTAGTAACATACTTTGTTTCTGTGTTTTCAGTAGAATTACTACTTGTTTCTAAAGCTGAAGCTACCGGTAAAGTTGAGAAAACTGTAACTACCATAGCAACAGAAAAAAGAATTGATATTAATTTTTTACTCATATTGTTCTCTCCTTTTTAAATATATTCACAATAAAAAGCATATTCGTTTTGAAATTCAAACCATAGTCCGTATTTTCGGAAAATATCATCTAATTCATTATAAATTAAACCAGCTAATGCACGACTAACTTCTTCAGTCTCTTTAAAAGTGCTCTCACTAATTCCAAACCTTTTAATACAATAAAACACTTTATTATGTAACCATTCTTTCCATGAGGATTCACCGGATTTCCAATCCTTTGGATCACACCAATCAGTAAGCTCAAGGTATTCATCATAAGACTGAAATTGCTCATCACCAAACTGAGGAAGATACCTTTCTACATAATCTTCGTAATCTATAGGATCATTTTCATTATAAGGACCTAATTGACAAAGATAATATATGTCCTCTAGATGGTTTTCAAAGAATTCTTTTTCTGCATCAGAAAGTTTAGTATTAGGTTTTAGTTCACCGGCAAATTGTCCTTGGTATATTGTAGTAGAGAGAGAATCTTCAAATTCCATATTAAAAATTTTGTTATCACCAAACAAGGGCTCAAAACAAATTTCAGTTTCAAAATTCCAGTTATACTTAGTACGGAAATAAGTGATACTTTGTGGATCAAAATTATCCTTAAAATAGACATTCTTTAGTCCACGAAAATCAATCAATTCACTGCCCTCTTTTTTACAGGATGAATATCTTTTGTTATTTACATAGATACAAACATCACTATCTTCTCTATAAAAATTACCATCCCATAAGCCCCACTTTTGAAGGAACTCAATAACTTCAAATGTTAAATCTTCAAGTTGCTTTTCAGTTAATTTAGCCATACTTATTTCCTCCTATGATTTGATTTTCTTATAAACTTTCTACGAACTGCTGTAAGTCAGCAACCATTTTTTGACCTCTGTCAATAATGATTTGTTTTGTCAACTTAACCCTTTCTGTCAATGTATCTGTATCAAGTGACTTTAACTTTGACTTACCGAAATCGACTGTACCGTTCTCATTTCTAACAACATTTTCATAATAAGATTCAAGATAAAAATCATCAAAGTTATCTTCATAGATTTTTACCCAACTGTCATACATATCATTATCAGCTACTCTTTGTAAAAACAAATCCATTCTGTCGAACTTTTCCCATGTTCTTATGTATCTGCTTGCCTTTGAATATGTATCACCGGCATTTACACCCTTAGGTCCAAGTACAAAGTTACCTATAGCATGATTAAGCTTTGCAAATTTTTCAAATTCTTCAAGAAGTTCATCATTGTGATTCTTTAGAGTAAATTCATCTCTATGGGCAAAGATATTCTCATATTCTTGAGAAAAACTACCTGTAATGTTATGCTTGTCACACAACTCATTGTAATTAGGGATACAAGTCATTAGGCTACCTTTATATACTGATATAAAGGAATTTGCAGTATCGGTATCAAAAATTTCACCATTTTCAAGGTGGATACTTCTTCCTTCATAACCCTCCACTTTGTGACCTTTTGACATAAGCAACAGGCACATAATTGACATTGTAAGTTCACAAGCATCAGGATCATCAACTTTAGTACTTCTTCTCTTAAACACCAATTCTCTTTCAAGAGGATCGTCAATATCCTTTAAACATTGGTTAAGAGTTTTGAAGTCATACTCATAAGGTGTTTCTTCTGCTAAAAATTCTCTTACTAGTTCTACATTAGGTTGTTTCATAATCAAATACCTCATTTCTTAAAACATTAAAACTTACTAATCTTTAAAAAGTTTGCTATTCACATCCTTTAATATATATTATACTCCTATGGATTGCCCCATATGGTCAATCCATATAAATATCTTAAAAATAATAGAAAATAATCAAAATTCATCAATATATTTTCTGACAAGTTCCTTAATTGTATCTACAATCATTTCTCTCACAAACTCAGGTTCAACAACCTCTACCTTATCACTATACTGTAATGCTAAATCTACCATTACATATGGACTACACTTAACCTCTACAACATCTTTGTATGGTGGAAATTTTTCTGTATAAAGATACTTAAACTCCTTACCAAACCTATCATACATAAAGGTATAGTCTGTATTCTTAAAGTCTGTTGATGAATTTTTATTGCTTATTTTCAGTTGAATTTTTGTAGGCTTATCCAAAGTCACATTTTCATAAAAATTAGAAAATAGTATTGAAAAATCTTGAGTGAAATTTTCCACCTTACTTTTATCAATAGAGGGAATTCCACCTGATTGATATTTTTCATTAGGCAAAGGAATTTCCACTTCAGTTAATAAGTCAATTCTCCATACAGTTAACTTTCTTATTTTCACCAGATTTTCCACTACTTCTTTACAAGCAACAAGAAAATACTTTCCCTCATTAACAACAAAATAATATGGACTGACTGTTACCTTGTTTTTTGACTTTGGAACTAATACTTTGTCATGATTATACTGATTATATATAAAGCTGATTTGAACATTTCTGTCAATGGCATTTTGGATAGTAAGTAGATTTTCCCTCAGTAATTTTTGATTTTCATTTGAAATTTCTTTTACCTTGCATATAATTTTGTGGTTCTTCTTGTAATACTTTGAAGTTAAATTTTCTTCAATTTTTTTAATAAGTATATCGGCAGTGGCTGAGTCAATGGTCTTTGAAAAAAATATAGCCTCTATAATGTAATTGATTTCTTCATATGTAAAAATAGGGTTATAGTACAATCCCCTTATTCTCATTTTACTTGTTAAAGTTTCAACATCACTTTCTTCTTTTTCAAGAGCTTTGCTACCATAGTTCTTCGTGAAGTCGTTAAACACTATTCTCCAGTCTTTTTCAGGTTTAATACCATATTCATCAAAGTTCATTGCCATTGCAAGCTTAGTTATAGTATCATTATATGTTTCCTTATCTCCCACATACTTCTCTATTTCAAAATTCTCCCTCAAATCCTTTTGCATTATTGTGTGGTCTTTGTCAGAATTTTTCTTTAGGTATTGCAACAGTTTATATGCTCTTTCGATTTTAGATATTCTACCACCATTTCTTTTCAACAAACTACTCTCCTATCTTATATACTTCTAATAGTATTATGACATATTTAAAAGCGACTTTTTTCTACTTAAAGGATGGAAAATTTTACAAATAAAGATTTTAGCAAGTGGCTAAATCGGACTTTTTCGATTATAGGTGTGTTAAACTACACATTTCTTTTATTTTCTCTAAATAATTTTAATCTCCTATTCACCATTTTTTGATAAACAAAGATAGGCAAAATTTTCTTCATCTTTTGAATAAAATTCCTCCTTATTATCAAGACAAATTGCCGATAACCTACCATTAGTAGAAAAAGCATCACAATTCAGTTTTATGTGAATACTGTCTTTATAAATGCAGTTAGGTCTGGGATTTTCCTTTATAAATAGTGTTGGTCTATGTGCTGCCACTTGTATTTTATTTTTCAAAGGTCTGTCAATTTCTGCATTTGAAAGTATGTAGTCCTGTCCGTTAACATTTATTTCAACTGATGTTTTCATTGTTTTTATATAATCGAACATTTCTTTCTTGTTATTCTCCGGTAATTTTACAATCTCATCAAAAGTGTCATCACCAAATATGCGTATAAATTCAAGCAATGATAACAAATTATTTCTAAATATATCTTTAGACTCTCTATTTAATTTTTCTAAAGTTTTTCTGTTTTGTAGCATTATAAATTCCTGTGTGCCCATAATACAACCACAGTTAGGCATTTTCATAAAGAACTGCAATGCTTTTAATGAGCCTTTCCTATAACCTATAGTATCCCCCAGAATATATAATTTGTCCTTTATTCCTAAGTTCATTTTCTCAAGTAAAGTTATAAGTTCCTGATATTTACCGTTTATATTTCCTATTACGTAAGTTTTACCCATAACCATCACCTTCTCTATCTCTATTATAAATCAAAATTATTGTTAATATAAGTAACAATTTACAACAATATAAAGATTTAATTTATTATAT
Organism: Ruminococcoides intestinihominis; assembly: GCF_040096285.1. NCBI lineage: Bacteria > Bacillati > Bacillota > Clostridia > Eubacteriales > Oscillospiraceae > Ruminococcoides > Ruminococcoides intestinihominis. The sequence continues at coordinate 60,288 of NZ_JBBMEY010000006.1, forward strand.
ATTGTTGTAAATATCAACATTGCAAAATAACAAACAGTTAGTTGACAAAAGTAAAAACACCGGCTCAATTTCTTGAACCGGTAGCCTTTTTCTTTAAATTTTCTCTAATCTTATTTGACTCTTTTTCAATAACATCTTTAATAAACAGAGACATTATACCTTGCAGTCTAAACTCTGAATTTTCTACTTTCTTTTTAGCATCAAAATGGTCATATCCAACATCAGAGATAAAATTAATTATTAAATCATACTTTTCTAATTTGGGCAAGGCAGAAAAGTCATCACACTGATTATAAACACAATTTTTTCCTTCCTCTAAAAATTTTCTCTCAATATACTTTTCCGGATTGAATTTGTTAGATGAAATTTTAGTAAGCAAAAATTTTCTAAAATTTTCTTTAGATACTTCCATAGGAAATTCAGAAAAATAATATTCATCAAAGAACTGCTTTAGCTTTTTACAATAACTCTCCGTAAAAACAGTTGTAATTGCGTCATCAACCACACTGTAAGCAGTTAACTGATTGATACGGTTTACAAAACTATCAAATGAGTCGTTATTAATCAAACAATCCAACATATCACCATAGTTACTATTGTCCTTTAAAATTTCAACACTTTTTTCTGAGATATGGAGTAAATCAGCAACCTCCTTTATCTCTTTAGACTTAACTGAATTAACCTCAAAGAAATAGTTAACATCACAGTTATACATATTGCAAATATTAATTAGATAATCATACTTAGGTACAGTTTGGTTTTTATCTGTTTCCCATGTAGCAACTGTTGTTCTTGAAATTTCAATACCACCCATTTTCGCAGAAAGCTTCTTTGCAAAAGTTTCTTGGGTATCTTTATTCTCTTTTCTTAATTTCACTAATTTGCTTTTTATTTTCTTCTCATCAAAAGTATAAACCATATGGACCTCCTAAATAACAAAATGATTATCATTTCTTAAGAAAATTATAGAACTAATTTTTAAACAAGTCAATATTTAAAACAAAATCAATGGATAATACTATTAATTTTTCATTATTATGTTTATAATTTCAACATTACATGAAGTAAAAAACTCTCTTTTTATTTTCACAAAGAGAGTTACATATTAAATATATTCACTTTTGGTAATGGAAAGGCAAATAAAATACTGCACCAACTACGCTGGTTATGATTTCTGTTACAGGGAATGTTAGCCAAAAGAAATTCAGACCAAACCTTGAGAAAATATATCCCAATGGTACAAACAAAACAACTGTTCGTATTACTGTTAAAGCTGAACTTTTCAGGCTCTTTCCTATTGCTTGGAAAAACACAGGGAAAATCAGCGAAGTTACCATAGGCAAAAAGCTAACTCCAACAAATCGAAAACCATAACTACCGATTTCAATTACCTTAGCATCTGATGTAAAGACACTTAGCATTTGGGATGGTAAAATCAAAAAGCAAAGTGTACCTAAACCCATTAACACTAAGCCAAAAAGTACTGATGTTTTTAGTGTATTTTTGCAACGGTTTAATTTTCCGGATGCATAGTTATAACTGATAATTGGCACAATACAAGTTTGCATTGCACCTAATGGAATGAAGAAAAATGTTTGCCACTTATAGTACAAACCTAAGGCAGTAACTGCCTCATCGGAAAATCCACCTAATATTAAATTCAGTCCTAATATGTAAAATGTATATGCTGATTGCATTAAAATATTTGGTAGTCCTAAACGGAAAATTCTTCCAATACATAAATTATATACTGAAAGTTCAGGTGGCCTACGAAAGCCCTTTTTCATAACCACTAAACCGGCAACAACCTGTCCCACTACTGTTGCAATAGCAGCACCGGCAATGCCCATTTCAGGAATACCAAACATACCAAAAATCAATATAGGGTCAAGGATAATATTTGTAATAGCACCTAATATTTGTGCAATCATAGGTGTTTTCATATCACCCTCAGACTGCAAAACCTTTGTCCATATACTTTCCAAAAACAAACCAAAGCTAAACACACAAACTATCCTACCATACACAACCACATCGTGAATTACTACTGATGAACTAGTTGACATTTTAGCATAAAAAGGCATTATGAACCAACATACCAAAGCAAAAATAAACCACAAAACTACTGCCAAAGGTGTACCGACACCGGCATATTTATTTGCTGATTTATAATCTTCAACACCTAATTTTGCTGCCATATTTGTGTTTATTCCTACACCCGTACCTACTGCCAATGCAATCATAAGTAACTGTATAGGATAAATTATAGATAAAGCAGTTAGTCCTGATGCTGAATATTTACCTACAAAAAAGCTATCCATAATGTTATAAAGTGCTTGTATAAGTTGTGCTAACATTACCGGTGGTGCTAATCTTAGCAATAGTCTGCTTATTTTCTCAGTACCAAATGCAGTTCTATTTTCCATTACAATTCCCCTACCCTCTAAATTCTTCACCAAAACCACCCATAAATCCTTTATTATAAACCATCTATAGAATACTCTTTAGGAAAATATTTTGCAAGGTTTTATAATAAAATAACATAATTTCTAAACAAAAAACCTCTTGCTAAAAACAAGAGGTTTTCATAATTATTAAGTTACAATCTTTATTACAGTTTTACTTAACTACAATCTTACACTTTGCAGACTTTTTACTGCCGTCTTTTGCAGTAGCTGTAATATAGCAAGTGCCTCTTTTCTTTGCAATTACTTTACCTTTGCTATTAACTGTAGCAATTTTTGTATTTGATGACTTCCAAGATACTGATTTATTATTTGCATTCTTTGGATAAGCAGTAGCTTTTAGGGTAACGGTTTTCTGTTTAGCTTTGCCCTTTGCTTTTAGGATAGCTGAATTTCTGTTTAATTTAACAGATGTTACAGGTTGCTTTACTGTTACCTTAACAGTAGCGTATTTATTGCTACCATCAAGTGCCATTACTTTAATTGTTGCATTACCTCTGCCCTTTGCAGTGATTTTACCACTTTGGTTTACTGTTGCTACTTTAGCATTAGAAGTTGTCCACTTTAATTTTTTATTTGTTGCATTAGTCGGAGTTACTGTTGCTTTAACAGTTGTACTTCTACCCTTTACCAATACAACTGACTTCTTACTTAATGATACCTTAACAACTTTCTTTACAGTTGGTTTTGTTGTATTTGTTTCTTTATTAGAATATACTCCACCACCGGCAACTAGGATTTTACCTTCATCAATCATTTTCTTAAATGTTGCCTTTATTTCAGCTAATCTATTCTTATGATTCCTAGCTGATGATTGGTCACTATAAGAATCTTTATTTGGATAATCAGGATAGTTTTTATCCCATTTGTTGATAATATCATAAGGTGATGTACCCTTAGGAATAAACTCACCTTGAATTTTACCTACTGATGTAATCTGTAGTGGAATACCGTACTTCTTAGAATTATTAGTCCATGTAGCCGGATAATACAAAGTTTTGGAATCTATATTATTTTCAATTATCTTTTCATTACCGACAACAGAAATTGTATCACCAATACAATCAGTATTAAACATTATTGGACAAGTTTCATTATTAAGATTATCACAAAACATAATAGAATACTGAGTATCAGGCTTTAATCCATCTGAAAGGGTTTTACTATAGTATAGTTTATTTAAATCATAATAAAGTTTACCGTCAGCATCTTCTTCAAGCTTTTCAGCTTTCATCATCCAACTATAAAAAGGCATACCAACTGAATTTTCATAAATATGAGCGAAATAAATACTGCCTTCCCAATCAGGCTTTTCAAAATATATTTTTCCACTATCTTTATAAACAGTTATATCAAAAGTAGCTGACAACTCCTTACACTTAACTGTAATAGTATTGTTACCCAGAGTAAGCTTATCAGTACCCTCTAATGTATAATTATTTATTGTTACTATATTATTATTGGTATCAGTAGCTTCAACATTTAATCCATCAGAATTAAATGTTTCTCCCTCAATATAAATTGTCTTTTTTGGTAATGAAACAACCTTTAAATCAACATAGTTAGGTGTAACTTTAGCAGTTTCTCTGGTAGTTGCATCATCACTAATTTTGAAATCATCAACAATTGTTTCACCATTAAGTCCTGTTACTATTTCGGGACTATTTTTAATAGTAAAGGTACCATGTTGTAAAACTTTAAATGTTGCTTTACAAAGTCTTACATCTTTATATTTTGTTTTGTAACCACTAATATTGCTTCCGGCATAATAAACATAACCCTCAATATCAGTATTTATCATAATACCATCTGTACCATCCTTGCCTATATCAGGCATTGAGAAACTTTCAAGTTGTAATCCACTCTTATCATACTCTAATTGACCTTGAAAATTTTTCCAATCGTAATTAGAATTAATATAATAAGTATATGTTACCGTATCAGTTACCCTAGCACCTATGCCATTAATCCATACATAATCATCATCTGTTGATGATATTGCTGAAACTGATATTCCACCAAAAGTTGAACATATCATAAGTATAGATAGTAATATGCTAAAAAACTTCTTACCTTTCATACAAAATCCTCCATTTACTAATTATAGTTATATTTTACCATATAAAAAGTTTATAATCTATTATGATAGTTTACAAATTGTTTATTTATCCGTTGTGCAACTTGCTTATAACAAAGATAAAGGCTACCCAATGGATAGCCTTTCGTAAAATTACTATTTAATTGTTACTTCTTAGTAGTAACATTGGTTACTGTCCAAGTTGAATATGCCTTACCGTTTTTATCATTATAATATGCACGGATACGGATATACACTTTCTTCTTTCCTATTAGTTTCTTAACTGTTTGAGAAGTAGCATTGCCACTCTTTACAGTAATTTTCTTTGCACCTGAGAAATTACGCTTGTATGAATACTGAATTTCATAACCCTTAGCACCTGAAACTTTCTTCCAATTTAGTTTGAAAGACTTTGACATTGCAGTTGCTTTTACACTAGTAGGCTTAGCAAGTTTTTTCTTTGCAATTGTCCTTTGTGGTTTTATAACCTTGCCACATACTGAGCAATGACTACCTTTAGTCTTACCATTTGCAGTATAAGTTGCAGATACTGCTTTATCAATGACTATTTTGTGTTTAGTCATAGAGATTAATTCACTATAATTTTCGTTACATCTTGAACAAGTATATTGCTTATAACCTGCTGTACTACAAGTGGCATCTACTGTCTTTGAAAGTTCAAAATTATGATTTAATGCATTTTGATATTCAACATAACTGTCACCACAACTTTGACAAGTATATGTTACACTACCTCTGGTTGTACAAGAAGGTACTGCTGTAACCTGTGCAGTATAGCTATGATTTAGTTTAGGAATTACCTTTTGTGGTACTAAAATAGTATCGCAAACATTACAATGACTACCTTCTGTTAAACCGTTTTCTTTACAGGTTGCAGGTTTACCGTAATCAGTAATTGGGTTATGACCTGTTTCTTTTACATAAGAATCACGATATGTATCACCACAATTCTTACAAGTATGTTCTATATATCCTCTTTCTGTGCAAGTTGGCTTTACAACATTTTCACTGTAGTTATGGTTAAGAGCCTTAATTTCTTCCCTCTTAACTATTTCACTACAAGTTGTACAGTGCATTACCTTTTCACCGGCATTTTCACAAGTTGCTTCTTTAGTATTAATCCATTCACCCGTTGGGTTATGAATAAACACTTCAAAACTAGCAGTCAATGATTTATATGATACTGTAACATGGTTTGATTCATCAGAAACACCGAAACCACTTATTTCATAATTCTTAATAGGTTCTGTCTTTTTGTTGTCATATGTACCGTAAACAATCATACCTGTAGTATCTAGCTTTTCACCTTTTAGATATGTTGTTTTTGTAGGTGGTGTAACTGTTATCTTAACAAGAGTTTTATCCTTAACTGTAACATCAACATTTGCAGTCTTACCATCATAAGTAACCTTTACAGTACCCTTGCCTACTGTTGATGGTAGTGAAGAAATATGATAATCAGTAACTACCTTTGATGTACCGTCATTATAATGTGCAGTAACCTCCATACCTGTCTTGTCAAAATCTGTACCAACTATATAAGTTGTTTTTGCAGGTTGTTTTGTGATAGAGATTGAGTCTACATATTTTTCTACAACATCAACAGTAAAATAAGTTGCACAATCGCCGTAAGAAACTTTAACAAGTTGTGAACCGATTTCATCTGTAATTTCTGATGTTTCATAGTCGGTAATTTCTTCACTTAAGCCATTGTCATATGTTACAGTAATCACCATACCGGTTCTATCAAATTTTTCACCGGAATAATATAACATCTTATTTGGTTTAGAAGTAATAGATAATTCTTCAATCTTTTTCTTAGCAAAGTTAATATTAAATTTTGTTGTAAAATCCTTGTATTTAACTGTAACTGTTTGTGTACCGGCAGTATTATCATACTGTAATTCATAGTCACTGATACTTTCCTTATATCCATCATTACGAAGTTTAACAATGTCCAAACCCTTAGTATCTAACTTTTGACCTTCAATATAGTCAGTCTTTTTAGGTAGAGAATTTACAAGTATTCCGATAATTTTTACAGGAACAACCTTTACCTTAAAGCTAACAGAAAATCCTTCATATGTATATGTTGCATCATAAGTACCGGAATTATTAATATCAACACTGGTAATATTTGATGGTGTTAATGAAACAAATTCTATAGTGCCATTATCATAGGTAATTCTTACTAAACCACCTGTATAATCCGGCTTTGTACCTCTTACAAATTCTGTTTTATCAGGTAAAGTGATAAGAGAAACATCCACTACCTTAGGCTTTACTGTAACATTAATGTTGTATGTTAATGTTTTGTTACGGTATGTAACTGTAACTGTCTGTTCACCTGTAGAAGATAAATCATAACCACTAAGCATATTCTTTGTAATATCAATATTTTCGGAAGTGTTATCAACATAATATACAGTAATTGAACCATCTACTTTAAAGTCATCACCTAAGAAGTAATTAGTTTTAGATGGAACTTCGTTAAATTCAATTGTATCTATTTTCTTATTTTCATTCTGCATATTATCCCTTAATTGAGGATATGGGTACTCAAAATTCTTATTAACTGTCCAAACATTAGAGAAATCAAAACCGTTAAAGTAGCTTTCATCACTCATTTGTTCATCTGTTAATGAAGTTACACCACCGTTTGATGTATTACAATAATTTAAATAATAGCAATTTGATGCAGAAGCAAAACTAAATCCACCAAATTCAAAAGATGAAGTTTCTGTATCAGCCACACCTATAGTTTCAGCATTATAACAATTTGTAGCTGCATTAATACCCCAAGTAATTGCATTTACATATGCAGTAACATTATTTCCTTTTATATTAAAAACATTACCACTGTTATAACAATCTTTAATCTTTTGACCTGCACCGGATATACCGGCTTCAAAAATAGTACCATTATAGTTTTCACTAAAATTTGTTAAACGACCTGAATTGTATGATAAAGAAACATTATCACCTTGTCCACAAATGCCACCCATATATAATGAAATATGATCTCCGTTATCATACTTATTAAAGAAGTCCTTTACAGAACCTGCAATCTGAGCATTGTTAGAACATTTAGTAATACTACCGGTAGCATTGTATCCAACAATACCTCCGGCAAACATTTGTCTATCAAAGCAGTAAGCATTTATATTACCACTTAGGATATGACAATTCTCTATAGTACCGGAATTATATGCACAAATTCCACCAACATATGTATTAAATACAGTATCAGAATCAATACCATTACAATTGATAGCTACCGACTCAACTGAAAGATTTTTGATTGTACCGGAATTGTTAGCAAAAAGTCCAAAGTATTTACTAGGCATACCACTGAACCCGTTAATTCTTAATCCTTTAATGGTGTGATTATTGCCATCGAATATACCTGTAAAGGCAGTGTTACTATAAATATCTTCACTACCTATAGGATTCCATCCATATTCATTTTTAAAATTATAATTTCCACCATCTGCTAAATCATCTGCCATATCAATATCAGTCATAAGAATGTAATCAGCATTCATATCGTTACGAATATTATATAAGTCATCAATATTCCAAATTTCTTTAGCATTTTCATCTGCCAGTGCAGTTGTACCTAACACAGAAAATGCACTGATTGCCATCAATACTGACAGTATTGAACTAATAATTTTCTTCATAATATGCCCTCCTAGAGTTTTAATATGTATAAAGCGTACCATTGCAATAGGAAAAATTCAACAATTTTTGTTATTTTTGTATCATTGAACTAAGCTATCAGCATACTGTTGTTAAAAACTACAATACAAATTAATATTGCCCTGTAAAAATCATTATATAAATACTATTAAATACATTTATAAAAAATATTATGCATATCTAAATATTTATGATAGAATTTAAGTAAGGAAAATTATTGAAGGAATGAGGTGATAAAGTGGCTTACAATGAATTAATAAAGAACTTTATCCGTATTCGTGACTATATGAGGGAATTTTATGTATATGGCTTTAAAAGTAGAGATAAATTCACAAGAAAAAGCAGTCGTTCTTATGATGATGAGCGTAGAAGAATTGAAAGTTGGCTTGGTGACTATATGAGTTTCCGTCAAACTGCTGACGGTAAAAATGTTTTTATGTCAATTGATAGTAGAGTATCCCACCACAATCCCCTATACAAATCCTTTAAAACAAAGAGTTTTACCGATGGGGATATTACCCTACACTTTATTCTTATGGATATATTAAGTTGTACAGAAGAACCTTTATCAATTAGTGAAATTACCGAAAAGATTGATGAATATTTGTGCAACTTTTCAAATCCAAGAATATTCGATGAGTCAACTGTAAGGAAAAAGTTAAAGGAATATGTGACTGAGGGAATAATTCTAAAAGAGAAGAAAGGTAAAACCTTATATTACAGTTTATCAAAGGATAATGTTAATTTAGATTTTAATGTTATAGATTTCTTTTCTGAGGTTGCACCTTGTGGAGTAATCGGTTCTTTTCTTCTTGACAAATGTAACAGTCATAAAGAACTTTTTCAGTTTAAGCATCACTATATTACCGGTGCTATGGATAGTGAGATTATGTGTGAACTTTTCATAGCTATGAATGAAAAGAAAAATGCTACAATAGAAATTCTAAACAGACATAAAGAAAAGGTAACAGAAAGCCTTGTAGTACCTTTAAGAATTATGATAAGTGTACAAAACGGTAGGCAGTACCTTATGGCATACTCCCATAATTTTAATAGGATAACCTCCTATAGACTTGACAATATTCTTTCTGTAAAGGTCAATGATAAGTGTGATAACTTTGATGAATTAAGAAATAATCTAAAGAATATGATGCCTAAGCTTTGGGGTGTTAGTTCTTCCGGAAAGTCAAACCAAAGATTAGAGTCTGTTCAGTTTACAGTATATTACAGTGATGAAGAAGAATTCATACATAACCGATTAGAAAGAGAAAAGCGTTGTGGTACAGTAGAAAGGCTTGACAATAACCACAGTAGATTTTCTGCAAATGTATATGATTCCAGCGAATTAATACCTTGGATTAGAACCTTTATTTGTAGGATAACAGAAATTAATTTTTCAAATAAAGAACTGGAAAATCAGTTTAAAAATGATATTAAAGAAATGTACAAGCTATATGGCATTAAGGAGGACAACAATGATATTTAGTGAATTATACAGTGCCTACTACAATGCTGTGGCTGAAATTCTTAAGAAAGCAGTAAAAGAACCTATTAACAAAGATGATATTAGAAAAATTGTAAATAGATATGCTTTTAGTGAAAGTATAATAAATATTGAACCTGCATTAGTTGAAGAAAAGTGGCAACTTCTATTGCCTGACGGTACAACTCCAATTAAAAAAGAACCAAAAATGCCTCTGACTAATATTGAAAAAAGATGGCTAAAGGCAATTTTTCAAGATCCAAGAATTAAGCTTTTTACTGATGATACTTTTGATTTTCCTGATGTAGAGCCTTTGTTTACAAATGAAGATTATTATATTTTTGACAAATATAATGATGGTGATTCCTTTGAAGATAAGCAGTATATAACAAATTTTAGAACTGCACTTGACGGAATAAGAAACAAATACCCACTAATTATAAAAATGAAAAGTCGCTATAATGAGGATATATGCTTTAAATTTTTTCCGAAATATATGGAATACTCAGAAAAAGATGATAAATTCCGACTTATCAGCAATGACAAGCATTATGGTGGCACTATCAATATGGGCAGAGTGATTTCTTGTGAAAAATATGATGGCAAATTAAAGTACAAAAAATATACTAAGAAAGCCTCAAAAAACAAAACTGTAATCTTTGAACTTATTGATGAAAGGAATGCACTTGAAAGAGTGTTAATGCATTTTGCTCACTTTGAAAAGCAAGTTGAAAAAGTAGAAGAAGAAAAATACAGAGTTACAATAAACTATGATAAAGATGATGAAACAGAAATTGTAATTCGAATTTTATCCTTTGGTCAAATGGTAAAGGTGGTTGAACCAAATAGTTTTATAGATTTAATTAAAGATAGATTACTTAAGCAAAAAAGTTGTGGACTTTAGAGTTCGCAACTTTTTTTCCAAGATAAATGAAAATAAAAATTGTAAAATAATGTCAACAACTGAAAGGAGGTAAGTTGTTAAAAGACGCAAACAGCAATTTCTAATTCAAGATTAATGATTAATTATAAATCATATAAAGCGTCTTGTTCTAAAGGCACAGACAGCAAACCTTTTCTTTTTGTAATATTTTATATTACCGTAGTAAGCAACGCTTACCTTTTTAATGTGCCTTGTTTTCATTTTATCTTTAAGGAGGAACATACAATGTTGGAAGATATGAAAAAGAACTCAAATTTAACTTTTACTGAAAATGGTGCAGTTACCAATGGAACAACCGGTTCAGATTGTCTTGACCTATTTTCCGGCATTGGTGCTTTCCGTTATAAAAGTGATGGTGAAATTATTAAGTCATTTATCAAAGCTTTTACAGAAAATCCTAATATGGCTATGAAGATACTTTTCTTTGGTAGAGATGTTAGAGAAGGCTTAGGAGAAAGAAAAGTATTTCGTACTATTATTTCTTGGCTTGGAAATAATGAACCAAAATCTATTATTAAGAATATTGAGTATATTGCAGAGTATGGTCGATATGACGATTTACTTTCACTTTTAGATACAAAGTGTGAACAGGAAGTAATATCTTTCTTAAAAGTGCAATTTGATAAAGATATAGATGCAATGAATAGTGGAAAAGCAGTTTCATTATTGGGAAAATGGTTACCATCAGTTAATGCATCAAATAAAGAAACTGTAAAAACAGGAAAAAGAATAGCAAAGGCTTTTAACCTTACTGATGAAAAATACAGAAAATCACTGTCAGCATTAAGAGCTAAAATTAAAATTATTGAAAATAATCTTCGTGAAAAAGATTATACCTTTGATTATAAAAAGCAACCATCAAGGGCATTGTTTAAGTATAGAATGGCTTTTATGAACAACGATAATGAAAGATATAGTGAGTTTCTTGCAAATGTATCAAAGGGTAAAGCAAAGTTAAACACTAACAATATTTATCCTTATGAATTAATAGAACCGTACCTTTCTACTTCATTTCTACACAATGAACAAATCACTTTTACTGAAGCAGAAAAAGAAACACTAAATGCTACATGGGCATCATTCCCTGATTTTTGTAATGATGAAGACACCTTAGCAGTTATTGATACATCAGGCTCTATGTATTGTTGTTCAAAGCCAACACCGGCATCAGTAGCACTTTCTTTAGGTTTATATTTTGCAGAACATAACAAAGGTAAATTCAAAAATCACTTTATTGAATTTTCAAATAAACCACAACTTATTGAAATTAAAGGTGAAACATTTGCCGATAGATTACGCTACATAAGCCAATTCAATGAAATTGCAAATACCAATATTGAGGCAGTATTTAACCTTATTCTGGATACTGCTGTAAAGGGTAATTATTCACAAGAAGATTTACAAAAGAAACTGATTCTTATTTCAGATATGGAATTTGATTATTGTGTAGAAAATGCAAATGAAACAAATTTCAACAATGCCAAAAAAGCCTTTGAAGAAAAAGGCTATAAACTTCCTAATATAATTTTTTGGAATGTTGCAAGTAGAAACAGTAATCAACCTGTAACAAAGAATGAACAAGGTGTAGCCTTAGTTTCCGGAGTAACACCACGATTATTTTCTATGGTTGCAAGTGGTGAACTTTCACCATATAAATTTATGATTGAAACCATAAGCAATAAACGATATGCAAAAATTGTTGCATAACTATATCACAAAGAGATGATAAAATGTTAGAAATAAAAGGTAAAAAAGCAACTGCAATCTGCTATACAAAGGTAATAGAAGATGAGGCAGTTGAACAGATAAAGAGAATGTGTGACTATGAACTTACTGAGGGTTCAAGTGTAAGAATAATGCCTGATGTTCATTCAGGCAAAGGTTGTACTATCGGTACAACTATGACTATAAAAGACAAGGCTTGTCCAAACATTGTTGGTGTTGATATTGGATGTGGTATGCTTACAGTTAAACTTCAAGATAAAGAAATTGATTTTGAAGAACTTGATAAAGTTTGTCACTTTATCCCATCAGGAAAAAATGTATGGGACGGTAGAATTGAAAGATTTGATTTAACAAAACTTCACTGCTATAGGGACTTGAAAGATACAAGACGATTACAACGCTCACTAGGTACACTTGGTGGTGGCAACCACTTTATTGAAGTTGATATTAGCAGTAATGGAACTTATTATTTGATAATTCATTCAGGCAGTAGAAACCTAGGTAAGCAAGTTGCTGAATATTATCAGCAACTTGCTATAGAATTACATCAAGGCAAGGAAGAATATTTTAAAGAAAGAGATAGAATTATTAAAGAATACAAGTCACAAGGCAGAAGAAAAGAAATTCAATCAGCACTAAAGGAATTGAGAAATAATTTCAAGGCAAAGGCTCTGGAAATTCCGGAAGATATTTGTTGGCTATATGGAGAATTCCTTGGTGATTACCTTTATGATGTTGAAATATGCCAAAACTTTGCTAAAAGAAGTAGAGAAAAAATGGCAGAAATAATTCTAAACAAAACAGGACTGACAGCCACAGACAGCTTTCATACTATTCACAACTATATTGACACAAATGAAATGATACTTAGGAAAGGTGCTATTGCTGCCCATAAGGATGAAAAGATATTAATTCCAATTAATATGAGGGATGGCTCAATAATTGCACTAGGTAGAGGCAACAAAGAATGGAACTACTCTGCCCCACATGGTGCAGGTAGATTAATGTCAAGAACTCAAGCTAAAGAAAGACTTGATTTAGAGGAATACAAAAAATCTATGGAGGGAATTTACACAACTTCCGTAAATGAACAAACCCTTGATGAAGCTCCAATGGCATATAAATCAATTGATGATATTATTGATGTTATCAAAGACTCAGTTGATATAATTGATATTATGAAACCTGTATATAACTTTAAGGCATAATAGAATATTATTTTTAAAACTAACTGCTATTTTAGTGGTTAGTTTTTTGTTTATAGACTTAAAAATATTTTTAAGTTTATAAGATAAATCCCAAAAATGGGACAGTACAAATGTTATTGTATTAATAGAAAGAAAATCAATAACCCATTGTTTCATTTGGAGGTGCTTTAATGAGTATTGTAAAAGAATATACAAGAAAGTGTAAAATTATATTCTAACCTTGGAAATATAGATATTTTCAATTATAAAATACTAAATAGGAATTATTAATAAGTCTAAAAATAATAAACCAACACACAAAAAGGCTACCCATTGGGTAGCCTTTACACTTGCTATAATCTTTTTTAATGTATTTCATTTCATAACATAAGTACATTAAGTTAACAAAATACTGAAAATTTTTTGGTGCAATTATGGTGCAAATCAAAATACTATTGCACCAAAATGGATGCAAATAGTGTGCAATCCGAAAATAATTTGTATACCGATGAAAAATGAAAAAAGCCTTAAAAATGGCTTATCCATGGGCTTTTTGAGGTATAAAAAAATTGGTTAACAAGTAAATCGTTAACCAATTTAATGGTGCGGGTGACAGGACTTGAACCTGCACGTCGGTGAACACTAGAACCTAAATCTAGCGCGTCTGCCAATTCCGCCACACCCGCAAATATTAACTTATTTAGTCGCTATCTCTCAACGACAAGATAGATTGTAACACACATATTGCACTATGTCAATACTTTTTTATAACTTTTTATTATTTTCTACACATACTATTTAATTCAAAACAAATATAAAAATATTTACTTTTAACAGTACAAATCTATTCACTTTTAAACTACTATTAGTTATAATATAAGTGAAGTTTACATAAATATTTTTAAATACTTTTCATACCAATATAATCCAAACTTCTTATTTAACTTAGATTTAACATTACTACTCTTTTTATTTAACCTATTGGTGCTATAATATTAATAGAAAAGAACGGAGATGATATATATGATTTATTTCATAGAGGATGACCGTAGTATAAATGAAGCTGTATTTTATTCATTGAAGAATAGTGGCTTTGAAGTTAAAGGCTTTGAAAGGCCATCAGAATTTTGGAAAGCTATGAAAGAAGAAACACCTGACCTTATTCTTCTAGACATTATGCTACCGGAAGAGGATGGTTTACAGATACTCCGAAAATTAAGAAACAGCAAAGAAACATCAGACCTACCTATCATTATGGTAACTGCTAAAGATGCTGAATATGACAAGGTTATAGGACTAGATAGTGGTGCTGATGATTATATGACAAAACCATTTAGTATGCTAGAACTTGTTTCAAGAATTAGAGCATTACTAAGAAGAACATCTAATCACAAGGATGATGGTGAAATCACGGTAGGCAAACTAACAGTAAATCCCGAAAAACACATTGTTACTGCAAATGGTAAAAATGTTTTGCTTACATACAAGGAGTATCACCTACTTCTACTGTTAATGCAAAACAAAGGTGTTGTTTTCTCCAGAGAAAAGTTGCTTAACAAAATCTGGGGTTATGACTTTGATGGTGAAAACAGAACTGTGGATGTACATATTCGAACCCTTAGAACTAAGCTTGGTGAATGTGGCAATATGATTGAAACTATCAGAGGTTTTGGATATAAGATTGGTGAATAAAATGACAATGACAAAGAAAATATTTAAAAACATTTTTTTAGCTTGTTTTTCTATGCTTGTTGTTACAATCGTTATTGTCTTTGGTGTTATGTACAACTACCATGGAAAACAAATAATGAATGAACTTCATTCTGAAATTAACATAATTTCTGTTGGTGTTGAAGATGGTGGTACAAAATATCTTGACACATTAAGCAAATCAGAAAAAGCCCGAATCACTTGGGTTAACAAGGATGGTTCTATTAAGTACGATTCTAATGTTTCTAAAAGTAAAATGGAAAACCACCTTAACCGTAAAGAAATTAAGGATGCAATGAAAAACGGTACCGGTGAAGATGTAAGAATGTCTGACACTTTATCCGAAAGGACTATATACTGTGCAAAGTTACTTTCTGATGGTTCGGTAATTCGTATTTCCACCAACCAATATACTGTTTGGATTTTATTACTTAATATGTGGCAACCACTTGCAATTGTTGTGATAATTGCACTTGTACTTTCATATATAATAGCTTACCTATCTTCAAAAAAGATTGTTATGCCTATTAATGACCTTGACCTGGAAAATATTGAGGCAGTTACAACATATGAAGAAATTGAGCCACTTGTACACAAAATCAGCCACCAAAACAGAGTTATTCGTGACCAAATCAAAGAATTAAAGCGAACTCAAGCTGAATTTAATGTTATCACAAGCAATATGAAAGAAGGACTTTTGGTTCTTGATTTACAGGGCAAAATTCTTTCATATAATAAGAGTGTGAAAAAGTTACTTAATATTTCATCACTGGATGATGAATATTTAGAAGACCTAAGTATTGATGATGAATTTAAAACTAACATTAACAATGCCATTCATGGAACTCATATGTCAGATACTTTTGAATATGGTGACAGATACTTGAGTCTATACTGCAATCCTGTTGAGGTTGACAGCAAAATTAAAGGTGCTGTAGCAGTTATCCTTGATATTACAGAAAAGCATCAGAGAGAATTATTAAGAAGAGAATTCAGTGCTAATGTTAGCCATGAACTAAAAACTCCACTAACTGCAATTTTAGCATCTGCTGAAATTATCGGAATGGATGCAACTCCTAAAGAAACAGTAACTCACTTTGCACACAACATTACTAAAGAAGCTAACAGACTTATCACTTTGGTTAATGATATTATAAAGTTGTCTAAGTTAGATGACAAGTCATACGAACCTGAAGATAAGGAAGTTGACATTTATGAAATTGCAAAGAATGTTGAGGACACTCTATCTCCTATTGCAGACAACTGTGGTGTTAAATTAACATTATACGGTGAGAAAACAATAGTACATGGTGTACCAACACTACTAAGTGAAATTGTTTATAACCTAGTTGACAATGCTATTAAATACAACAAGCCTAACGGCTCGGTAACAATTACTGTTGCACCGGTAAACGGTAAAGCTACACTGATTGTTGAGGACACAGGTATTGGTATCAGTAAAGAAGACCAAAGCAGAATTTTTGAAAGATTCTACAGAGTTGACAAAAGCCACAGTAAAGAAGTCGGTGGTACAGGTCTTGGACTTTCAATTGTTAAACATGGTGTTGAACATCACAACGGTAAAATGAAAGTTGAAAGTGAACTTGGCAAAGGTACTAAGATTACAATTAAATTTTAACTTTTACTTTTTATTTTGTACTTCAAATAACGGTTTATAGCCTTAATTTATAATAAGCTATTCTATATTAACTCTAAAAAGGTGTAGTAGAAAATTCTACTACACCTTTTTTCTCTGTTCATATATATTATAGTAATACAAATTTAGGTTTGTGGGGATGTTTAAATATGAAAAGTGTAAACTATGTCCTTGTATAAACTGTAAACTATGTGATTGTACAATTCAAAATACAACGATATTTTGTAGCATAAACAATAGTAATTTATATATCGTATTGTGGCTCACAGGTGTAGGGGCGAACAGTGTTCGCCCGTAATGAAAGTGTGATACCTA
>NZ_JBBMEY010000007.1:0-64770 GCF_040096285.1 Ruminococcoides intestinihominis
TACATAGGGCATAATACCTTTATTTAGGATAGTTTGTAACGGTTCAATAGTGTTGACCCTACACCTGTGAGTCATAGTTATATATGATTTAAAATGCATAATCTCACTATAAATTTTTCTTTATAGACAATTAAATTTAAAACAAATTTACCTTAACCCACAATCAAAATAAAAAAGACAAACCCAAATTTATCTCACAAAATAGGTATAAGAAAAAGCACTTCAAATGAAGTGCCTTTAGAATTAAAAACTTTAGACTTAAAATTCTTTTAACTTAGATAGAATTATTTTACATTAATCTGAACAAAGCCGATTTCTTCATTCATACCTAACATAGAAACCTGAGCCTTAGCCTTAACCTGACCTGCTGAAACACCTGTTACAACATAATCATCAGAAACAGTAGCAATACTTTCATCTAATGAAGTAATCTTTAGCACTGACTTTAATTGGTCAAATGTAATCATTCCACCTGTTTGTTTGATAGCTTGTTCAAAGCTTTTCTTGATAGAATCATCAGTTGCACCGGCATTAACATTAACAGTCATAACACCTTTGTACTGAGCCTTTGTTAACATAGCTACAGAGTTTGCTGAGCCTTTATAGGTAACAATCTTATAGTAGTATGTTTTATTCATTTCTACCTTAGTATCTGTATAAGAAGATTTATTCTTTGACAGTTTGCTTATTAATGTATAATTGCCATACTTACCGTTAGTTGAACGATATAGTTTGTAACCATCACAACCGTCATTTTTACTCCAATCAATATACATACCCTTTGTTAAAGCCATAGCAGAAATATCTGTTGGTTCAACATAAGTAATTTTTCTTGTTGCACTTACAGCACTTGTTGAATTATTTCTTCTTGCAACAACTCTATAGTAGCAAGTTTTTACATCATAAAGATTTTCGTCAACAAAGTATGAAGTGTTGCCTGTTGTCTTGATTTTGCTTAGCTTACCGTTACCTACTTTTCTGTAAATATCGTACTTATTAGCACCCTTTGACTTTGTCCATGTAATTTTTACACCATAGATATTATCATCAAAATCATCAAAATCGTCAAGAGAACCACTACTTAAGACGTCATTAACATCTATTGTACAATCAGGATTCTTAACATAAGACTGAACCTTCACATTCTGTGGTGCAAGTAGTCTTGTGATAGACTTTGTCTTTGACTTTGAAGTTTCTTTGCCTTTAACTGCAACAACCTGATAGGAATAAGTCTTACCGGCTGATACCTTTTTATCAAGATACTTTACAGTTTTGTTGTTAGTCTTTTTAACAACTGAATACTTCTTTGCACCGGATGCTTTTCTATACACTTTATAGCTTTTTGCACCGGAAACCTTTTTCCAACTTACATTAACACCACTTGAAATGTTGCTAACGGATACTGTTGTTTTCTTCATTGTTGTCTTTGCAGATGCAGTAATGTCAAATGAAACAAATACAGACACCATAATGCATAGTGAAAGACAAATACTTAATAATCTTTTCATAATTAACCTCCTGAAATTTATAATAAAAAATTATTAGTTTACATTAATTAGGATGAAACCGGCTTCATAACTCTTATCATCTAACAATAAATCAAACTTAGCTTTAACTTGACCCTTTGAAACACCGGTTACAACAAAATCTCGTGAAATAGTTGCAATTTTTTTGTTTAATGAAGTAAACCTTAAATATGGTTTTAAATCATCTACTGTAGTATCACCTAAATCAGAACGCTTAATTGCTTTCTCAAAGCTCTTCTTAACTGAATCATCAGTTGCTCCAACAGAAACATTAACTGTTTTCATTGGTTTATACTGAGTTTTTGTTATTATTGCAACAGAATTTAATGAACCTTTATATGCAACCATTTTGTAATAATAGGTTTTATTAAATTCTACATTTTTATCAGTAAATTCTAATGTGTTTTTTGAAAGTTTAGCTATTAAAGAATACTTACCGTTTTTACCATTTGTTGAACGATATATTTTGTAACCGTCGATACATTCATTAACACTATAACCCCAACCTAAGAACATACCACTTGCATAAGACTCAGTAGAAACTTTCATTGGGTCAATATAAGTAATTTTTCTTACAGTACTTGATGAACTGGTTGATTTACTTCTTCTTGCTACAACTTTATAGTAACACTTTTTTACTTTGTAACTATCATCATCTATATAATAAATATCCTCATCAACATATGCTGATGTATTACCTGTTGTTTTGATTTTTTCAAACTTGCCACCAACAATTTTCCTATAAATATCGTACTTATTAGCACCCTTAGACTTTGTCCATGTAATTTTTACACCCATTACATTGTTGTCAGGTTCACCCGGATCATCAACAAATAGCTTTGCACTATCTATATCAATATAACTCTTATCTACATAATAGTTATTCTTTACATATGACTGAACTTTTACATTCTTTGGTGCTAGTAATCTTGTGATAGACTTTGTCTTTGACTTTGAATAATCTTTGCCTTTTACTGCAACAACTTGATAAGAATAAGTCTTACCGGCTGAAACCTTTTTATCAAGATACTTTACAGTTTTGTTGTTAGTTTTCTTAACAACTGAATACTTCTTTGCACCGGATGCTTTTCTATATACTTTATAGCTTTTTGCACCGGAAACCTTTTTCCAGCTAACATTAATACCGTTTGAAATGTTACTAGCTGAAACTGTAGTTTTCTTCAAATTTGTCTTTGCTGATGCAGTAATGTCAAATGAAACAAATACAGACATCATAATGCATAAAGAAAGACAAACGCTTAGTAATCTTTTCATAAGTACCTCCTGAAAATTTATAATAAAAATTATTAGTTTACATTAATTAGGATGAAACCTTTTTCAAGCTCAAAATTTCCTAGTTTCTGAATAATAGGGGCTTTTATTGTACCTTGTGATACTGCTGTAATAATATAGTCCTTAGAAACGGTTGCTACCTTTTCATCTTTTGATTCAATTCTAATTGATTCCATAATTTTATCAAAAGTTACCTCTTGATACAAGTCCGACATATTTCTCTTTAGGTCTTTATTTATTTTTGCTAAGGTCTTTTTGAACTGCTTTTGAACAGAATCGCTAGTATCACCAACATTTAAATTCACTGTAGTTACAGGTTCATACTTTTCTTTAATTGTTAAGCCAACAGAATTATTTGAACCTTTATAAGCCACAAGTTTGTAGTAATAAGTTTTTCCTAATTCAGCATTCTTTTCTTCATACTTATATTCTTTTGTTGTGTATTTACCGATATAAGAATATGAACCGGCTTTTCCTGTTAATGAACGATACAACTTATAACCGTCACAACCTGCCACTTGAGTCCATGATACCAATAATTCATCTGATAAAGAATATGTAAATATATATGAAGGTTCAACATAACAGATTTTTCTTGTAGTACTATAATCACTTGCTGAAGTATTTTTTCTTGCTACAACTTTATAACTAAGATTTACTACACTAAAAAAAGATTCACGATCCACATATGTTGAAATATTACCTACAGTTTTAATTTTTCTGTACTTTTTACTGTTATCAACTTTTCGGTAAATATCATATTTATTTGCACCTTTAGACTTATTCCAAGTTATCTTTACCCCTAATTTTGAGTCAAAAGTGAAAACATTATCAAAAACATAATCAGCTTTGCTACCCTTTAAGGTACAATCGGTTTTACTGGCATATGACTGAACCTTTACATTCTTTGGTGCTAGTAATCTTGTGATAGACTTTGTCTTTGACTTTGAAGTTTCTTTGCCTTTAACTGCAACAACCTGATAAGAATAAGTCTTACCGGCTGATACCTTTTTATCAAGGTACTTTACAGTTTTGCTGTTAGTCTTTTTAACAACTGAATACTTCTTTGCACCGGATGCTTTTCTATATAATTTATAGCTTTTTGCACCGGAAACCTTTTTCCAGCTAACATTAATACCGTTTGAAATGTTACTAGCTGAAACTGTAGTTTTCTTCAAATTTGTCTTTGCTGATGCAGTAATATCAAATGAAACAAATACAGACACCATAATGCATAAAGAAAGACAAACGCTTAGTAATCTTTTCATAAGTACCTCCTTTTACAAATAAAAATTGTATCTCTGTAAGCACATTATACTATATTATGGTACAAAATGGAAGTATTTTAAATAAAAATAAATTACTAAGCGTAGAATATTTTAATTAAATTTTATAAAAGTTGTACAAACAATGTAATATTATTTTACATTATTTAACTGAGAAGTTGTCAATCAATCTTGTTTTGCCGATATAAACTGCCATAGCAACTAGGGTGTTTTCTTTGATTTCCTTAACAGGGTTCATTGTAACACCGTCAACTGCCTCAACATAGTCAATTTTTGCAAGTGGTTCAGCATTAATAAGTTCTTTCATTTTTGAAAGTATAGTTTCAGCATTCTTTTCACCATTAGCAATAATTTCTTTACCAAGGTTTACTGCTTTTGATAGACACAAAGCTGCCTTTCTTTCTTCATCACTTAGGTATGTATTTCTGCTTGACTTTGCAAGGCCATCACTTTCTCTAACAATAGGGCAACCGATAATTTCAATACCGTAGGACATATCCTTAACCATTTTACGGATAATTGCAAGTTGCTGAGCATCTTTTTCACCAAAGAATGCTCTGTCAGGAGTTACAATGTTAAATAACTTTGAAACAACAGTACAAACACCTCTAAAGTGAATTGGTCTTGTTTTGCCACAAAGTTGCTTTGGCATATCTGATAGAATTTCTACAAATGTACTGCTATCCTCATCATACATTTCAGAAACTTCAGGATGGAAAACCAGGTCAGCACCCATTTCTTCACATAATTTTTTATCATTGTCAAAATCTCTAGGATAAGACTCTAAGTCTTCATTAGGTGCAAACTGTGTTGGGTTTAGGAAAACACTGACAACTGTTTTGTCACAATGTTCAACAGATGTTTTAATAAGACTTGCATGACCTTCATGTAAGTAACCCATTGTTGGTACAAGACCAACTGTTAGTCCATTTCTCTTCCAATCCTTAACTTGCTGACGAACTTCACTGATTTTTGTTGCTACTGTCATTTTACTTCTCTTCTTTCCTTAATTCATCAATAATTTCTTTATCTATTGCAAAGCTATGGTCTTTATCAGGGAAAGAACCATTCTTTACTTCCTTATCATACTGCTTAAAAGCATCTACCATCTTGTCACCAAGAAGTTCATATCTCTTTACAAACTTAGGTACATAGTCACTAAACAAACCCAACATATCTTGATATACAAGAATCTGACCATCTGTACCATCACCTGCACCGATACCGATTGTAGGGATAGTTAGCTTCTCAGTAATATATTCACAAAGTTCAGTTGGTGCACATTCAATAACTACTGCAAAAGCACCGGCTTTCTCTACTGCTAAAGCATCTTCTACCATTTTTCTTGCACCGTCAATACTTTTACCCTGAACCTTAAAGCCACCAAAAGCATTTACACTTTGAGGTGTCATACCGATATGAGCCATTACAGGAATACCTGCATTAGTAATAGCCTTGATACGGTCGCACATTTCTACGCCACCCTCAAGTTTAACTGCATTTGCTCTAGCCTCTTTCATTAGTCTACCGGCATTCATTACTGCTTGTTCAACAGAAACTTCATAAGACATAAAAGGCATATCAACAACAACCATTGCATTTTTACATGCTCTTGATACTGCACTGCCAAAGGTAATCATATCTTCCATTGTAACTGAAAGTGTATCTTCATAACCTAGCATAACATTACCTAGGCTATCACCTACCAAAATACCGTTTACACAATTATCCATAATTTTTGCAGTTGAATAATCGTAAGCAGTCAGCATTGAGATTTTCTCTCCCTTTGCCTTCATCTTTGCAAAAGTTGAAACATTATTTTTCATTTTCTGCTCCTTTCAAAAGTACCTGTAATTCACTATAATCTCGGTTTTCATTTTTTACTTTGCTAATATTTAAAATTCTTTTTGATAGCAAAGTATAAATTTCTTTTTCTTCACCACTTAAACAGTTTAAGTGCTTAGTTACTGTATTAGTGTCACATCTTTCTACCGGTCCTGTTAAGCTGCTTACTACATCATTTTCCATAACATTCTTAACATTGTTAGTTACAATTGGAGTTAGTGCTTTCAGAGCGTTTTCCCTTGTAAATCCACAATCTACTAAAGTAGAAATACAAAAATCAAGTAGTCCTACCACAAGATTACTACCAATAGTAGCTGACAAATGATACTTATGTTTCATAGATTTATCAATAACTTGAAAATCATTACCACACTTTTTAAGAATATCTGTAACTAACTTAACACCAAGGGCTGAGCCTTCCACAGAAAAAAAGCCATCAGCTATTTCACAATATGACTTATACTTGTCACTAATTGCAAATAACGGATGGACTGAACATATCATTGCACCAAAATCTTCTGCATCATCAAAAGCCTCTTTAGCAGACATAACACCACTACAATGGCAAATTAATTTTCCCTTGATTGCTTGTTTTGAAAGAGAAGAATATACATCTCTTATATTATTATCCGGAACTGTAAGAAAAAGAGCGTCACAACTTCTAACCAAATCGTTTATACTTTCAAAACAACTTGTGTTTGTAAAACTTGATGCTTCCTTTGCACTAGAGATATTTTTGCTAAAATATCCAACAACAGATATACCCTTACTCTGAAAATATTTTCCCAAAGTAAATCCAACTTTACCTGCTCCTACAAATCCAATTTTCATAAAATCACCTACTTTCAAGGTGACACCCAAAGTCCCATTCCTTACGGATATAAGCTATAAAAGGATATTAAAAAACATTGTATGTGGTACTATTTCATAAGAATACAGTCCACAAAATATAATATAACATTCTAAAGAAAAAAAGTAAAGAAAAATATACCTTTACACTAAATAATTTTACAGAAAAAGGCAAAATAAAACTCCCCACAATGTGAGGAGTTTAAGTTTAAAATCAATTACTTATTAAAGATTGACATAATGTCATAGAAAGTATCGTCATCATCATCTTCAGCCTTTGGAGCCGGAGTAGATGCAGGTGTGCTACTTACAGGAGCAGTAGCAGTAACCGGCTTTGCAGGAATCTTATCTTCATCCTTATCGCCGTTGAAACCTGTAGCAATAACTGTAACGCTGATTTCGTCTTCCATATTTTCATTGATAACAGCACCCCAGATGATGTTTGCATCTTCAGAAGCCTTGTTAGAAATCATTGTAGAAGCAATATCAATATCTTCAAGTGAAATATCAGCAGAAGCAGTAACATTAATAATAACGCCCTTAGCACCGTCAATAGCTGTTTCTAGTAATGGTGAAGAAATAGCCTGTTCAGCAGCAAGTGTAGCCTTATCCTTACCGGAAGCCTTACCGATGCCCATATGAGCATAACCTGCATTCTTCATAATAGCAGTAACATCGGCAAAGTCAAGGTTAACAAGACCCGGAACAAGGATTAGGTCAGAGATACTCTGAACACCCTGACGAAGAACATCATCAGCAATGCTAAATGCATTCTTAAGAGTGATTGACTGGTCACTAAAGTACTTTAGTCTTTCATTAGGTACGATAATCAGTGAGTCAACAGATGTTGCAAGTTCCTGAATACCCTGTTCAGCCTGAGCCATTCTCTTCTTACCTTCAAAAGCAAAAGGCTTAGTAACAACTGCAACAGTTAGGATGCCCATTTCTTTAGCAATCTGAGCAACCACAGGAGCAGCACCTGTACCTGTGCCACCACCCATACCGGCAGTAACAAATACCATATCTGTATCTTTAAGTAGAGCTGCAATTTCTTCCTTTGATTCTTCAGCTGACTGCTGACCGATACTTGGAAGAGAACCTGCACCCTTACCTCTTGTAATCTTTTCACCAATCTGAACTTTCTTGTCAGCCTTAGAGAACTGAAGAACATGTTCATCTGTATTTATAGCAATAAATTCAACATTTTGAACTTCACTAGAAACCATTCTGTTGATAGCGTTACCGCCGCCGCCACCGACACCGATAACTTTAATAACTGGTAAATAATTCATTGGTTCATTTTCTAACTCAAAAGCCATTTAAACTTCCTCCTTGTTTCCTATATATCTAATACATAATGCTTTAAATAGACACAATTACTATTATATAAGGTATCATAAAATACGGAAAAAATCAAGTAATTTTGTGCTTTATCTTAAATTTCAAAAAGTATAACTACATATGGTGTATATAGTAATTTTTTCGTCAATATATTACTTATTATTTTAGTAAATATTTAACTTAGTTGTATAGTGTACCGTCACCATAACCTGTATCGTAACCTGTACCATAGTCTGTACCGTAGTCAGTACCATAATCAGTACCATAGTTTGTGCCGTAGCCAGTGCCATAGTTTGTGCCGTAATCTGTTCCATAATCGGTACTGTTACCTGTACCATAGTCAGTTACACCACCACTTGTATCAGTACTATAACCATTTGGATCAACATAAGAATTTGCATCTGTAGTTGGTTCTGTAGTAGTTGTGGTTGTATCGTCTGATTTATCAGCCTTATCTACAATAGAGTCTTCGTTAAAGTAACTTCTCTTTGTATCATAACAAGAACTTACATCCAAAGTACCCTCAATAACACCTTGATTATTTGGGTCTAGCTTTTCTGTAATAATAACCTTTGCTGTTTTGATTTTATAATTAATATTTTCCGGTAAACCAAGTTTTACAAGAATTCTATTATCATAAGTAAAGGTTAAGTTTGCACTTTTTGATACATTGATTTCTGTTATATCTTCAAGTTTATTATTGTTAAGTGAAGTGACAATTTCTGTAAGTGACTGTCCTACTGCCTTGTTGCTATATTCAACATAGTCACCGGGAGTATTGGACTTAAGTTTTGCACCTTTTAGAATTGGCAGTCCCTTTACCTTTTTGTTGGAATTATCAAGAATCCTGCCTTCCTTAGAAACTGTACAATACTCTTTGTCGTGTTTAACCATATAACTTGCTTCGCCCTCAGTAACATCAATTACGATTCTGTCAGGCAAACCAAAAGAAACATCAACCTTTTGTACATATGGGAAAGTATTTTTAATATTTTCTTCAGCCCACTTCTTGTTGGCTAAGAAAATATTTTCACCTTCCTTTATACCACAAGCAGAAACAAGTTGTTCCTTAGAATACCTTGTATCTCCTTCAATTTCAAAATTAGCTGTCTTAAAAAATACTGTTAAAGAAAGTGTAATACCGGCTACAACTACAACAGCCACCAAGGCTGAATATGTAATTATCATTCTCCATCTACGACTTTTCTTAGTATTTATACTTTTTGCCGGATTTTTCTTTCTTCTCATTCTGCGTAAATCATTTTTGTCAAGATATTTGTTGTCATCATAAGCTGACTGGTCAACAATATTCTCACCTAAAAAGTCATTACTTCCGGAATATCTGTCTTTTCTGGTATTTCTCTTTGTTGTATCAATTTTTCTTACATCTTTACGAGGTGTAATTACATCTTCTTTTAACTTTTTCTTTCTCTTTTTATTGGCTCTTTTAATTGCTTGATCTCTTCGCTTTTGCTCAGCTTTTCTTTCTTTTTCCCTTCTTTTCTTTTCTTCTTTTATTTTTTTCTTTCTGCTCTTTTCAATTTTCTTTTTTGCATCAGCCAATTTTCACACCTCTTTCCTCTATACTTTCCTTATATTTGCTCCTAAACTTGACAGTACAACCTCTAGGTCTTCATATCCTCTTTCAAGGTACTTAATTCCTTCAATTTCGGTTCTACCCTCTGCTTTTAAAGAAGCAACAACCAAAGCAGCAGCACCCCTTAGTTCTTTTGCTACTACCTTAGCACCAAATAATCTATCTACACCTTCAACAACTGCAACCTTGTTGGCTACCTTTATATTAGCACCCAATCGTGTTAAGTCCTCAACATGACGGTATCTGCTTTCAAAAATATTTTCAACAAATACAGTTGTACCCTTAGCAACTGTTGCAACAGACATCATAACTGCTTGTGCATCAGTCGGAAAACCGGGATAAGGCATTGTCCTTACAGATTTAAAGGGCTTTAGTCTGTTTGGACTATCTATCTTAAGTTTACTGTTTCTCACCTTTATATTGCAACCGGCCTCCTCAAACAGAGGAATAACTCCGTCAAGGTGGCTACTGATAATACCGTTAAGTATTAACTCACCACCGGTAACTGCCGAAGCAGCCATCAAGGTTGAAGCAACAATTCTGTCCGGAATAATAGTATGGACTGTTGGAGTTAAATTATCAACACCATAAATATAAATTGTGCTTTCGCCTGCACCATATATTTCAGCACCACACTTAACAAGATAATCACACAAATCAACAATTTCCGGTTCTCTGGCA
The DNA here is from genome assembly GCF_040096285.1 of Ruminococcoides intestinihominis. Taxonomy (NCBI): domain Bacteria; kingdom Bacillati; phylum Bacillota; class Clostridia; order Eubacteriales; family Oscillospiraceae; genus Ruminococcoides; species Ruminococcoides intestinihominis. The sequence goes on from NZ_JBBMEY010000007.1 coordinate 10,419, forward strand.
GCGTTACTGATTATTGTAGTACCTTTTGCCAAAACGGCAGAAAGGATAATATTTTCAGTAGCACCTACACTAGGGAACGGCAAAGCAATTTTTGCTCCATGTAATTTATCTTTTACTCTACAAGTGATAAGTCCATATCTTTCATCAATAATAACACCCATTTTTCTAAGTGCAGAAAGGTGCAAGTCAATTGGTCTTGGACCTAATTCACATCCACCGGGGAAGTACAACTTTGCCTTTCCTTTTCTTGCGATTATTGCACCTAAAAATACAATAGATGAACGCATTTCATTCATCAAATTTTCCGGTATATCACACCTATTCATATCTTTGCTATCAACAATAAGTGTGTGGTCGCTGAGTTTTGCACTACAACCAAGATACCGTAAAATCTGTATTGATGCATTAATATCACTGATAATAGGACAACAATGAATTACACTTTCACCACTGCACAAGAGAGTTGCCGAGATAATAGGCAATGCACTGTTCTTAGCACCTTGCAAATCAACTTCACCTTGCAACCGTCTGTTACCATCAACTATAAACTTAGCCAATTACAACACCCTTTATAAAATACTGAAACTATTTCTACATATTTTATGTTGGTGTTTCAAAAATGTGTTAGCCTAGAATACCTTTAATAACACTAAAGATTCTTTCATTAGCATCAACAATAGCCATCTTTCTGGCATTTTTGCTATATTCTTCAAGAGTAGCACTACTCTCAAGTAGCTTATCAACTTTTTCAATTAGAAGTTCAGGAATTAAATCCTTTTCTTCAATAATTTCAGCAGCCTTTTTGTTTACCATAGCCATTGCGTTGTGATACTGATGATTTTCAGCAACATTTGGAGATGGAATCAGTACTGCCGGTTTGCCCTGTGCTTGGATTTCTGAAAGTGTAATTGCACCTGCTCTTGATACAACCACATCACAAGCAGCAAGACAAGTTGCCATATTGTTAATATATTCTCTAATATCAAGGTTAGGACACTTTGAAATGTCTGTACCTTTCTCTTTAACTAAATCAGGGAACCACTTACCGTATTGACCATAAGCATGGATATGCTGATACTTACCGTCTTTACCACTTCTTGCGATTAGGTCAGCTAGGTTTTCGTTAATCTTTCTTGCACCTAAAGAACCACCAAAAGATAGAACAACAGGTCTTTCATCAAGTCCAAGTTCTGCTCTGGCACTTTCTCTGTTAGCAGAAAGGATTTCCTGTCTTACAGGGTTACCTGTAATAACATAATCTAGGTTAGGATCAAGGTGTTTCTTAGCATCAGGAATAGCTAACATAACTTTCTTAGCTAACTTAGAAAGCATCTTTGTAGTAACACCCGGATAAGCGTTTTGTTCGTGTATAATAATCGGAACACCCATCTTTGCTGCAGTACGAAGTACAGGACCACTTACATAGCCACCTGTACCAACTGCAAGGTCAGGTTTAAATTCCTTAATAATTTTCTTTGACTCAGCAGAGGCTGTAAACATTCTCTTTACTGTTTTAACATTGTGACCGATTGCCTTAACATTAAAACTTCTCTTAAAGCCACTAATAACAATTTGCTTAAAGTCAAAGCCTGCCTGTGGAACAAGTCTTTCTTCCATACCACCCTTGTTACCAACAAAAAGGATTTCTGCTTCCGGCATTTGTTTCTTTACGTATCCGGCAATAGCAAGTGCCGGATTAATGTGACCGGCTGTACCCCCACCGGCAAATAAAATTCTCATATTTTACACCTCATTATGCTTTTTCAATATTAGAGTGTCTTGAAATCGAAAGTATTACACCCATCTGTGCCATCAATACAACCAGAGAACTACCACCATAAGAGAAGAATGGTAAGCTGATACCTGTATTAGGCAACCAGTCTGTAATAACAAAAATATTTAGAATAACTTGAATACCAATCTGTGAAATCAAACCAATACCAAGTAGTTTACCAAATCTGTCCGGTGCTTTCAGTGCAATCTTTACACCTCTATATACAAGTGCTGCAAAGATAATTAAGATTACTATTGCACCTACTAAACCAAGTTCTTCACATACAACTGCAAAGATAAAGTCGTTCTGTGGTTCAGGCAGATAACCATACTTTTGTCTTGAGTTACCAAGACCTAAACCGAAAAGACCACCTGAGCCTATTGCATAAAGACTGTTTCTGGTCTGCCAAGTTGTTTGCCACATATCTTCTGTTGTATATTCAAGAGCCTGACCCCAACCTTCCATTCTTGTCATAGCATAAGAAAGAAGACCGGTTACCCAAGCAATCAAGAAAGCAATTACAACTGCCACACCGGCAACAGCAATCCATTTTGTGTTAATACCTGCTAGGTAAAGCATTACAACTGTAAGTAATAGAATAATTACAATACCTGAATAGTGAGGTTCAAGCACCAATAAAACTGCAGTACTGACAAATACTGCAAGTGCAGGAACAACGCCATACTTAATGGTACTCATCTTATCATAGTAAAGACTTCCCCAATGTGCCAAGAAAAGCACAATTGCAAATTTTGAAAATTCCGAAGCCTGAATACCATAACCACCGACACCAATCCATCTATGAACATTGTTTACCGGTGGCAACAATAATACAAGAAATAGTGCCAAATAGGAAAGTCCTAAGAATACATAACATAAATGATGTAAGCTATGGTAGTCAATATAGGAAATACCCATCATAAGCACAAAACCAATAACTGCAAATATTAACTGCCTTTTCAAGAAGAAGAAACTGTCTCCCTGATTATAATATGCAACTGCATAAGATGCTGAAAACATCATTATAAGGCCTGTTACAAGAAGAACTAATAGAATAATTAGGAAAGGCAAGTCAATACCCATACCAATCGAGAAAGAAATTCTCTTTCTCTTTTTTGGAGGAGCATTTTTTCTTCTTGTCCTGCCACGGCTATCATATCTTTGTCTTTCGTTTGACATTCTTTTTAAAGTTTCTGATGACATTAAGTTCTCCTCCTCCCTATATTATATGAAGTATCAAAGTCCTAAAATTACTAATGCAGTAACAATACCACAAACAACAATTGTAAATGCACTGAATACTACAACAATCTTTGTTTCACTCCAACCACACTTTTCAAAGTGATGGTGGATAGGACTCATCTTAAATAATCTTTTACCATGTGTAATTTTGAAGTATGTTACCTGAAGGATAACAGATAGCATTTCAAGTAGATAAGTTAGTGCCATTGGAATTAGGATAACCGGCATATTCATTGAATAAGCCAATGCACAAACAATGCCACCTAAGAACAGTGAACCTGTATCACCCATAAATACCTTAGCAGGGTTAAAGTTCCATAGTAAGAAACCTAGACAACCACCGGCTACTGCTGCTGATAAAACACCTGTTGCAGGAGAAGTCATAATGCTTGAAATAATCATATAGAAAATAGCAACAAAGAATGTTTCAGAACCAACAAGACCATCAATACCGTCAGCTAGGTTAACTGCATTAACAACACCGACAATAACAATTACACTGATAATGTGGTAGATAATTGCAAAGTTGCCCATATGAACAGTACCTGCAAAAGGAATACATGTTGTATCGCCATAACCAAAGAAAGCATTGATTACAACGAATGCAATAGCAATTGCAAATTGGAACACTAGTTTCTGCTTAGCAGTTAGACCAAGGTTTCTCTTCTTAACAACCTTAATATAGTCATCAAGGAAACCCACTGCACCGTAAAGTACAGCCATACCTAGGCTAACAAACACCATTAGAACCTCTTTGTTATAAGAATAACCTGTTGGTTCATAAATATCACCGAAAATTGATAAACAAGGAATTGCAATTACTGTTGCAACAACAATACCAATGATAAACATAATACCACCCATTGTCGGAGTACCTTGCTTTTTCTTATGCCAAGATGGTCCAATATCAAGAATTGTCTGACCATACTTTAATTTGTGTAAAATTGGAATCAAAAATCTTCCTATTACTGCTGAAAGAACGAATGCAACAACTGCACCCACAAGTTCCCATAATCCTGTTGTCATTCTAACACCTCATTTTAACATCTTTTATATAAAAAATTTATTATTCTGCAATACCACTTTGTGGCGAGAAGGTAACTGTAATAACTGTACCTTCGCTAACCTTAGTACCCTCAGCTATACTTTGCTTTGTAGAGATACCGTCACCACTTGTACTTGAAGTACCCTTAACAGAGACATTCAGTCCATACTGAGAAGCAACACTGTTTACATCACTTAAGCTCATATCAAGTAAGTTAGGTACTTCTACCGTTTCTTTTGCCGAAGATTTGTCAGTATAAAGAACAACTGTTCCACCCTTTGGTACAGTAGAATTTGATTCCGGCATTTGAGCAATAACCTTGCTACCTGAACCCTTAACTACCGGTGTAAGTCCTTCATCGGAAATCTGTTGTTGTGCATCTTCTGTTGATAGACCAACATACTGACCGGCAATAGCATCTAGATTTTCTCTTTCACTATCTGTATATTCTGTTTCAACCTCTAAGTAAGGTAAAACTTCTTCCATAATCTGTGAGAATACAGGTGCTGCTACAACAGAACCATAGTAGTTATCACCTGTAGGAGTATCAAAGAACATTAGCATTGCATATTTTGGGTTATCTGCAGGAGCATAACCTAGGAAAGACGCAATGTAGTCTTCTACACCATCACCATTACTATCTACCAATTTTTCTGATGTACCTGTCTTACCGGCTACTCTGTAACCTGCAACATAACCACATTTTACACCACCCTGTTCTGAGTTGTGTTGTAAAATTGTGTTTAATGTTTTAGATACGCTACTTGATACAACTTTTCTCTTAATCTTTGTATCATAGTTTTGTACAACATTACCGTTGCTGTCCTGAATCTGCTTTACAACATGTGGCTGAACTAAGTTACCACCGTTTGCAACTGCTGATACGGCAGTAATCATCTGAATTGGAGTAATTGAGAAGCCTTGACCGAAAGAAGCAACTGCAAGGTCAACAACACCCATTGAACCGTCCGGTGTAAAGAACTGGTCGTCACTTTCACCCGGTAGGTCAATACCTGTTAATTCTGAATAACCAAATGCTTGATAATATTCCCAGAACTTTGCTGCACCTACTTTTGCACCAATCTGCATAAATGCAGGGTTACAAGAATTGATAATTGCTTGTTCAAAAGTCTGTGTACCATGACCGTTCCAGTCATGACAGTGGATAAGTCTATCACTTACTTGCATAGAACCGGTACAGTTGAAAGTGCTTGTATCTGCATTTACAACACCTTCTTCAAGTGCCATAGCAGAAGTAATAATCTTAAATACAGAACCCGGATAATATGTGTCGGAAATAGCTTTGTTACGCCACTGTTCAGCTAAAGCCTCATTATAGGCTTTATTCTTTTTCTTTTCATCTGTAATAGCTTTGATTTCTTTTTGCTTTGTTTCATCAGCTATTGTATAAGGTTCGTTAAGGTCAAAGCCACCAACTGTAGCCATAGCAATAATTTCACCATTTGTAACATCCATCATAATAGCACAACCACGGTTATAAACCTTATTGGTTATGATGTTCTGTTGCATATACTTTTCAACAACAGCTTGAACTGTTTCATCAATAGTAAGAACTAGGTTGTTACCGTCTTTAGCATCAACACTTTGTTCATATGCAAACGGCATATCAACACCTTGTGAATTTCGTGCTGAAATAAGTCTGCCACTTGTACCGGACAAATACTTATTGTACTGATACTCAAGACCTTCAAGACCTTGGTCATCTTCACCGGTAAAACCGATTACTGAAGAAGCTAATTCGTTATAAGGATAATATCTTTTGTAGTCATCAAGTAGCTGAATAACATTTTCCAGCTTATATTTTTTGCTTAAAGTATCTTGTAACTTTAAAATTTTATTTCTTTCTTTTGTTTCTATCTTTCGCTTAATGCTAACATAATATGAATTTTCTTTAGTTTCCTTTAGAACTTCATCATAATCCAAATCAAGAATTTTTGAAAGATTTTTAGCTACATACTCTCTCTGTTCATCAGTTTTGAAGTTAGCAGGAGCCATAACAACTCGCCATACCGAAGCACTCTGGGCTAATACTTTACCGGTTCTATCATAGATAGTCCCTCGTTTTGCTGAAATCTCAGTATCATGTAACTGTTGTTCAACAGCCTTTTGGCTTAAACTTTCTCCCCTAACCACTTGCAAAAATGCAAGTCTACAAGTAGCAGCACCAAAACCAATAACCAAAATAATAACCAAAAGAATCATTGTTCTATGTCTTAACTTTTGATTTACGCCTTTTACATTCTTAGCCAACTGGTCTTGCTCCTTTCTTATCTCTTTCATATCAATAAATACGGAAAAAGAGTTAAGATAATTAAAATCTCAACTCTTGTACCCTCTATAATCTTATTACACAAACCTAAGGGTTATGACCAAATTGAGGATATCCAATCTACTATAGTATCAAAAATACTTTTATCCTCTTTTTCAACAACCTTAGCTTTATCCCCACTAGATAAATCCACAAATTCCTTTTGGCTACTGTTCGCTTTAGTCATACCTAGTTTATCCTGTGCATATTCCTCAATAATAGAAGTTGTGTATTTAGCATCAACATTCATTTGCATTTGAGTATATTCACTCTGGCTATTTTCTAATGTTTCCTGTGCTTCTGAAATTTTCTGATTTAATTCTGTTAGCTGAACTTGACTATAAATAATCATACCAACTACTGCCACAACAACTGCAGAAAACAAAAAGCCAACAGTTAACTTCAAAGGATTGCGTTTGCGTCTTTTTGCTTGTTCAAATTTTTTCTTAGGTATTTTTACTACCTTATTTTTCTTATGTAAGTCCTGATTTTCAAGATTTTCATCTTCAAAAACAGAAATGTCATAAGCATTATTACTGCTCAAAAATGCCATTTATTCACCTATATAACCAATTCTTCATTTTTTTAAAATACTATATATAGTACCTTAAAATTTCTTTCTTCTCATAATCTTTACTTATTCGTAGTAATTAAAATCTCAATATATATTTATTGTAATTGTTTTGTTACACTATCTATAGATATTTGTAACTATAATTACACCACTGATATATTTTACTACATATACGGTGCTTTGTCTAGGGAAATACTACAAAACTGTCACTTTACCTAAATTTTTTCGCAAATTCTTAGCTTTGCACTTCTACTTCTAGGGTTTTTGTCCAGTTCTTTCTGTGTAGCCTCTATAGGCTTACGGTTTACCAGCTTTGCCTTTGGTACATTTCCACAAACACATACCGGAAAGTCCTTTGGGCAAGTACAACCCTTGCACCAAGATGCCATCTTTTGCTTTACTATTCTATCCTCTAGTGAGTGGAAAGAAATAACTGCAAGTCTGCCCTTTGGACTTAGCATTTCAAATGCTTCATCAAGACCGTTTTCAAGCTGAGTAAGTTCTCCATTTACTTCAATTCTAAGTGCTTGGAAAGTCTTTCTTGCAGGATGACCTTCTCTTCTAACCTTTTGAGGTACAGAATTCTTAATAATCTCAGCAAGTTGAAGAGTAGTAGTAATTCTTTCTTCTTCTCTTGCTTTAACTATACCCTTTGCGATAGATGGTGCAAATTTATCTTCACCATAGCGATATATAATATCTCTAAGTTCTTCATAACTTAAGTCATTTACTAAATCTTCGGCAGAAGTACCACTTTGGCTCATTCTCATATCCAAAGGTGCATCCTTATGAAAGCTAAAACCTCTTTCGTCAGTATCTAACTGATGAGAACTAACACCAATATCAAGAAGAACACCATCTACTTGATAAATACCTCTGTCATTTAATAGCTTTTTCATATCACCAAAACAACCATTTATAATAATTGAATTTGGCTCATTTTTAAATCTTTCGGAAATTGTTGTAATAGCATCCGGATCTCTGTCAATAGAAATCAATTTGCCACAATCAAGTTTCTTTAGAATTTCTGCTGAGTGACCGCCACCACCTGCTGTACCGTCAACATAAATTCCGTTAGGGTTAATGTTCAGTCCCTCAATACACTCGTTGAGAAGAACTGAAATGTGATTAAATTCCATAATTAAAACTTAATAAGCTGAAGAGCATCTTCAAGTTCTTGGCGTTGTTTAGCCATAAATGCATCGAACTTATCTTTGTTCCATACTTCAATACGACTATCCATACCAACAACTACAGCCTCACCTTGGATGGCGCTGTCCTCACGCAATTTTTGGGGAATTTGAATTCTACCCTGACCGTTTGGACTAACTAGTGTTGCTGCAGATAAAAGCAAATATTGAAGTGCCATAGCTTTGTTAGCAGGTAGCTCCCTTATCTGCTCTCTTAGACGATTAAACTCATCAACAGACATAATCTGTATATTTTCAGAAAAGCCATTGGTTACATAAAATTCTTCGCCAAGTTCTTCTCTGAATTTCTGTGGCAGTACAATTCTGCCTTTTGCGTCAACTGAATGAACTGTTGTACCGGAAAACATATTAAACTGCCACCTCCATTATTAATTAAATATGACACACAGAAATCACTTATCGACACCAAGTGTCCTATTGTGACACCAAATGCCACTTCTATATGAACCATTATATACTACTTGTAATGATATTGCAAGGAATTTGTAACAATTTCTTTATATTTTCAAACTGTTCACATAATGAGTTTTGGCATTAAAATATTGTTTTAGGCAAAAAAATAACCACTACTTTCGTAGTGGTTAAAAATCTCAATTATTTTCTAAATCAGTCTTTCTTCTGAGCCTGAATGTCCTGACGAGTCTTACGAATTTCGTTTGTTAAATCTGTTAGAGTTTCATCAGCTCTCTTCATTAGGTCAGTAACATAACCGTTAGCTGCTTTCTTCATTTCAGAAGACTTCTTCTTCGCATCACTTAGGATGTCTGCAGCCTGAGCCTGTGCCTGTTTTGTGATTTCATCTTCAGCAACTAACTGCTTCTTCTTTTCTTCACCGGCACGGATAATTTCTTCTGCTTCCTTCTTAGCTTCAGCAAGAATCTGGCTTCTATCGGCAACAATGCTCTTAGCCTGTCTAACTTCACCCGGTAGTGCATCCTGAATGTCGTCAAGAATATCAAGAACTGCTTCTGTATCTACAACAGCCTTACCACCTGTTAAAGGTAGAACCTTTGCATCGTTCATCATATCTTCTAACTCATTGATTAGGTCTTCCACTCTCATCTTAATTAACTCCTTTTAATCTACTGTATATTTTGTCATACAAACAAGCCGGAACAAAATCACTAATGTCCCCACCGAAGGATGCTACCTGCTTAACCATACTAGAGCTTAAGTACATATACTTTGCACTGGTAGTTAGGAAGATAGTTTCCAAATCGGGATTGAGTTTTTTGTTTGTTAAAGCCATTTGAAATTCATATTCAAAGTCAGATACAGCTCTTAACCCCTTAACAACTGTAACTGCTGATCTTTCCTTTGCATAACTTGCCAAAAGACCATCAAAAGATACAATCTCCAAATTGCTGATATGTGTTGTCGCTTCCTTTAACAAATCAATTCGTTCGTTAATAGAAAAACTTGGTTGTTTATTTGGATTAACCATAACGGCAACAATAACTTTGTTGAACATCTTAGATGCTCTTTCTATAATATCAATATGTCCAAGGGTTACCGGATCGAAACTACCCGGACAAATTGCTATTTTATCCATTCTTTTTCCTCTTTCCAAGTTTAGTACGAACTACTCAATATTTTCTTTGTAACAAAAACTGCTTACCTTTATTTTACCATAGCGATATTCTCTGTCAAGGCTAAAATTAGAATATTTTTCAATTATTTTTTCATCAACAGGATGTTCACATAGTACAACACCGGTTTCTTTCATATTTTCAAATACCAAAGGCAGTACTTCTTCAAGCAATCCTTGTCTATATGGTGGGTCAAGAAAAGCAATATCAAACTTCTCTTTATTCATCTTTAAGAAACTTACTGCTGAGCCGTTAACAACCTTTGATTTATCTTGAAATTTACATTTTTCAATATTTTCATTTACTACTTGCAAAGACTTTTTGCTATTGTCAACAAATACAGCTTTCTTTGCACCTCTTGAGATAGCTTCAATTCCCATTTGTCCACTACCGGCAAACAAATCAAGAAAAGTTCTACCTTCTATTCCAAATTGTAAAGCAGAAAAGATACCTTCCTTTACTCTGTCTGTGGTAGGTCTTACATCATTACCCTCCAGAGTTCTCAGTCTTGTACCTTTTGCTATTCCTGTAATAACTCTCATAATATCACCACCGTAATTCTAACATATATAAAAGAAAAACTCAATTACTATTATTTTCATTGTGAAAATAATTATAAACGCTATCGGCAGAAACCTTATTCATTTTAGGTGCATTAAGTAATTCTTCATAATCAGCTTCGCTGATATTTTTAATAGTTCTAAAGTGTTTTAAAAGTGCTTTTGCCCTTTCAGTACCTACTCCCGGAATATCGGTTAATGAACTTTTAAAGGTGTTCATACTTCTTCTTTGTCGCTGATAACCAATAGCAAATCTATGGACTTCATCCTGCATTTTACTGATAAAAGTAAACAGTTTTCTCTTTCTGCTAATTGCAATTTCACCCTTATCTGAAACAATTGCCCTTGTTCGGTGACTGTCATCCTTAACCATACCAAAAGTAGGTATGTCAATGTTATGTTTCTTCAGTATAGGCAATACTGCATTTACCTGACCTTTACCACCATCAAGCAAGATTAAATCAGGCTTTCTGCCAAATCCAACAGGCTCTTCTGCTTTTTCATATTCATCAAGTCTTCTGTCAATAACTTCTGCCATACTTGCATAGTCATCCTGACCTTCAAAGCCTTTTATCTTGAACTTTTTATATGCCTTTTTATTTTTCTTGCCATTTTCATAAACTACCATACCACAAACATTTTCACTACCACTAAGGTTACTGTTGTCGTATGATTCAATATATTCAGGAATTTTATCAAGTCCTAAAACTTCTTTAAGTTCTTCCAGCACACCATATTCACCGGTAGTACTGCCTTTAGTTTGGGCAAGTCTTTCAATTGCATTTTTCTTGCACATATCTACAAGGTGCTTTTGGTCACCGATTTTAGGTACAACAATATGAACTGCTAAACCTTTCTTTTCACTAAGCCACTTAGTAAGAAGTTTACTGTCCTCAATCTCTCTGTCCAGTGTTAACTGTTTTGGAACATCATCTCGGATTGTATAGTAACGGGTGATAAACTCAGCCATTAATTCTTCTTCATTCTCACCGTTATCAACCATAAAATGTTCTCTGTCAAAAAGCCTGCCGTCTTTAAATCTAAATACTTCAAATGTACCTTTGTCACCATCGGTAATATAAGCAATTACATCTTGTTCATCAACCTTAATGTCAACTACCTTTTGCTTATCATTCATTTTCTTAACTGAGGCTATTCTGTCACGAATTTTTGCAGCTAATTCAAAGTCGAGATTTTCTGAAGCTTTGTTCATTTCTTCAGTCATTTTTGCAATAGACTCTGTTGTACCACCTTTTAAAAATTCTAACGCAGAGTCAATATGCTCGTTGTATTCTGCCAATGACATTTTTCCTCTACATGGTGCACAACATTGCTTTATATGATAATTTAAACAAGGTCTTGTTTTCCTAAAATCTTCAGGAAACTTCTTGTTGCAAGTAGGAAGCTGAAAAATCTTTATTGCCTCATCAATGGCATTCTTAACATAATAGGAACTTTTATAAGGTCCGATATATGTTGCCTTTGGGTCATCCTGTTGTAAAGCATAGGAGATTCTTCTCCACTTATCACTACTGACTTTAATATAGCTATAGCCCTTGTCATCCTTTAAAAGAATATTATACTTAGGTGTATTTTGCTTAATCAATGAACATTCAAGGATAAGAGCCTCAAACTCACTGTCAGTAATAATATAGTCAAAGTCATAAACATTACTGACCATTCTACGGACTTTTTCTTGATGGTTATTTTGGCTACCAAAATACTGACTGACTCTGTTCTTTAGAGCCTTTGCTTTACCGATATAAATGATATTGTGACTTCTGTCTCTCATTATATATACTCCGGGAAGTAGTGGTAAAGCCATTGCCTTTTTTCTTAATTCTTTAATATTCACAATATCACCTCACAATAAAAAAATAAGGGTGGTTAAAAACTAACCACCCATAATGAAAGTCAAAAATTACATACCAGTGAAACCTGATTCTACAAGAGCAACAATACCTTCTGTTGCATCCTTTTCGTCAGGACCATCTGCAATAATCTTAATTGTTGTACCACCAACAACACCTAGGGATAAAACACCAAGAAGACTCTTACCACTTACTCTTCTTTCATCCTTTTCTACCCATACAGTTGACTTATATTCGTTAGCCTTCTGAATAAAAAATGTTGCAGGTCTACCTCTTAGTCCTGCTTTGTTCTGAACTAAAACTTCCTTTACATACATGCCTAAATCCCTCTCTTGTCAGTGAATAAAAACCTAAAATTTATCAAATCTTGCTTATAAAATCGAAACATCATAAGCAAATTTTCACATTCAATAAGTGTATTATAACCCTAGAAAACAACTAAATCAACCTTATTTTTTAAATTTGTTTCACTACACATTTGAAAAGAAAATAAAAATCTGTTTCTTGTGCAATCCGACGAAAACAACAACACATTTTTGTTATTACATCACAAGAATTTAATTTGTTATAACCAATATTACAAAACTACTTTAGTGAGTTTATATAATTTTTCAAAAATTCCTTATCTTCTTTTGATAACTCTTTCTTTTCTAACAAGTCAGGTCGCTTATTATATGTGTTGATTAAGGAATGTTCCTTCTGCCATTTATCCACATTAGCATGATGACCACTGTATAGTACAGGTGGAACTTCTCTATCTCTCCACACCTGTGGCTTTGTATATTGTGGACATTCAAGAAGTCCATTATAGTGGCTTTCATCAGTAAAGCAAACTGTATCGGAAAGTACACCCTCTGTCATTCTGGAAAGTGCATCAATAAATACAAGTGCAGGTAATTCACCACCGGTTAATACATAGTCACCGATAGAAATTTCTTCATCTACATATTCATCAAGTACTCTTTGGTCAACACCTTCATAGTGACCACACAATACACAAACATTCTTATGACTTGAAATATCAATTAGCTTTTGCTGATTTAGAGTTTTGCCTTGTGGTGACATATACACAAAGTAAGGCTTTTCACCAACTTGTTCACAAATGTTCTCAAAGCATAGTGCAATAGGTTCTGCTTTCATCAGCATACCTTTGCCACCACCATAAGGTGTATCATCAACTCTCTTATGTTTATCAAAGGCAAAATTCCTGAGCTGATGAGTGTTGATTTCAAGTACACCTTTCTTTTGAGCTCTACCTAAAATACTTTCGTTTAAAACTGTTTCACACATTTCCGGAAACAATGTTATCAAATCAATCCTCATCAAATAGTCCTTTCATAGGCTCAATGAGAATATACTCCTCATAAACATTAATTTCCTTAACAATTTCATCAATCTTAGGCATTAAGTAAGTTTTGCCGTCACTTGCTTTAATTTCATAAACATCATTTGCACCGGTATAGAGTACATCTGTAACTTTACCGTATACAGTACCGTCATTTATATCTCTAACTTCACAACCGATAATATCTTGTACAAAATACACATCTTCAGGAAGTGGACAATCATCTCTGTTAATATACAGAACTTTACCGACAAGAGGAATTGCATCGTCAATATTATCAATACCTTTAATTTTCATTAGTGCAATATTTTTATGAGGTCTGCTTTTTACAGAAATACTTTTCTTACCGTCTTTATCAAGATAAAGTGTTGTAAAGCAACTAAAAAAGTCACCACCATCACACCACAATTCTACTCTACACTCACCCTTAATACCGTGAGTGCCTACAATTTTACCTACTTCAAGATATTCCTTAATCATAGTATCTCTCCTATTATTTTAAGTATTCTTATTATCTTTTTTTCAATTATCTTTATATCATATATAAATAATACCCATACTTTTAGGATATTTTAACACAAATCACAACTACATTCAATATTCACTTGAATTTATGTTATATTTTAGATATAATTTATAAGTAGAAAAAAGAAAAGGATTTTTTATTATGGACAATTCAAAAAAACTTCCTTCTAATAAAAGGGAAAAGGTAGTTGCCCCTAACCTAAAAAAGCAAAATCTTTTTGAAACTATATGCTCATATGGTATCACAATTCTTTGCTTTATTTTCTTTGGTTATGTGGCAATAATGTCGGTATTACAAACCAGTGAATTTGACAGTGCTAACTTTGGTGGAGAAGTTATACAGTTTAACTATGATGACCTGGTAATGAACTTCTTTTTACTTGGTGGATTCTTCTTGTTAGTCTTTGCACTAAGCAGATACGCCAATGTTTTCAAGAAAGTTTCCGATTTAGCATTAGTAGTTGGACTTTCGGTTTACACCATAACACTTGGATTTATATGGATATTTATGGCACAGAGTGTTCCTGCTGCTGACTCAGGCACAGTTACTCAAACTGCTATGGAAGCAGCAAAAGGTAACTACCAATCATTCCAGGCAAGTAATGATACCTTCTATAACAATGTTAGTTACTACAAGATTTATCCATTCCAACTTGGTTTTGTGTTTATCAGTGAAATTGTTTACAGAATTTTCGGTACAACAACTTCAATGCCAATGCAGGTATTTAATGTACTGGCTTTAACTGCTCTTTACATTGCTATTGTAGCAATCAGTAAAAAATTATTTAAGAGTAAGTCAGTTACATTTATTACAGTGTTTATGTTAGCCGGTTGTATTCAGGGTATTTTATTCACAACATTTGTTTACGGTAATATTATCGGTATTGCATCAGCAATGTGGGCTTGTTACTTTGTAATCAGATTTATGCAAAGTGAAGAAAAACGCAACTACTTAAACCTACTACCTGCGTCATTACTAATGGCACTTTCAGTTGTAGCAAAGTACAACAATATGATTTGGCTGGCTGCTATTTGTATTGCACTTCTAATTTATATTATTAAGAATAAAAAGTGGTTACACTTTGTTTCTATTGCATTTGTAGTTTTGATTTCTGTTGGTTCATTTAACCTAGTTATTATGAGTTACGAAAAGAGAAGTGGTGTTGACCTTGGTAAAGGTGTTGACCAAATTCTTTACTTAGATGCCGGTTTAAATGAATCTGCTATGGCTCCCGGTTGGTACAACGATATGGCTAAGTCACAGTTCTTAAATGCTAACTTAGATAATAAACAAGCTGACACATGGGCTAAGACAGATATTAAAGAAAGACTTAATAAATTTAAGCAAGACTCTCACTACAGAAACAATTTCTTTAGCAAGAAAATTCTTTCACAATGGAATGAACCATCATATGAAAGTTTATGGGTAAGCCAAGTTAAGGGTCATTACTTTGGTGAAGTTAAGGAAAATACAACACTATACAGTATTTACAATGGCAAGATAAATAAGTTCCTATATGACTACTTTGATTTCTTCCAGATGATTACATTTATTCTCTTTGCAATTGGTGTTGCAGGATTAATCAAAAAGAGATGTTCAGCTGAAACAATTATGATTTTAACAGGTCTTGCCGGTGGTTTTATTTACCACACATTATTTGAAGGTAAAAGCCAATATGTACTTACATACTTTATTGTAATGATTATGTTCTCATCATACGGTCTATATCTACTTGTTAAGCCAAAGAATTTTAACAATAACAGTGACAGTGAAAAAGAAACTCTCGGTGACAAATTCAAGAAAGTTATCTTTAAGATTGACAGCAAAACGAGACAATCTTAATAAACTAAATTAACAAAAGCAAAAACTGACTCAAGTAAAACTACTTGGGTCAGTTCTTTTTCTGCATAAAAATATCCCCCATATTGGGGGTTATTTTTGGAATATCAGTCGATTTCAACTGATATTCTTTCGTTATTACGGATAGCTGCAGAACGAGCTACTGTACGGATAGCCTTAGCAATTCTGCCTTGCTTACCGATAATTCTACCCATATCACTTTCAGCAGCATGAATATGATATACAGTAACGCCTTCAGCATCCTTTTCGTCCTGAGTTACAAAAACCTTGTCAGGTTCTTCAACAAGACCTTTGGCAATGATTGTGAGTAATTCTGTCATTATAGAATACCCTCCTTCTTTAACAATGCCTTAACTGTATCTGTAGGCTGTGCACCCTTAGCAATCCAAGTCTTAACTGCATCAGCATCAACATTAACTGTTGAAGGATTTGTTAGAGGATTGTATGTGCCGATTTCTTCGATGAAACGACCATCTCTAGGATATCTTGAGTCAGCAACTACGATTCTGTAGAAAGGAGACTTCTTAGCACCCATTCTTCTTAGTCTAATCTTTACCATTATATTTTCACCTCCATAATTAAGTATCTATATCACCAAAATTAATTGGATAATAACTATTTGTTAGAACGGAAAACCTCCACCCATTGGTGGCATTCCGTTTCCACCCATATTGCCTAGGTCACCAAGTTCATTTAAGTTTGGCATACCTTTCATCATGGCTCTGCGTTTGCCCTTCTTGCCTTTGCCGGTAAACTGTTTCATCATTTTCTGCATTTGTTCAAGTTGCTTTAGAAGTCTGTTAACTTCTTCAACCTTTCTACCTGAACCGGCAGCAATTCTTTTCTTTCTACTGGCATTAATAAGGCTTGGCTTTTCTCTTTCGGCCTGTGTCATTGAGTAAATAATAGCCTCACACCAGTCAATCTGTCTATCGTCAATATCAGCATTTTCAAGTTGTTTTCCAAGTCCCGGAATCTTACCTAAAATGCCCTTAATAGGACCCATCTTCTTAATCTGCTCAAACTGTTGTAGCAAATCGTTAAAGTCCATCTTGTTTTCCATCATTTTCTTGGCAACTGCTTCAGCTTTCTTTTCATCAAGCTTTGCCTCTACATCTTCAATAAGAGTAAGCACATCGCCCATACCAAGGATACGGCTTGCCATTCTGTCAGGATGGAAAACTTCTAAATCCTCAAGCTTTTCACCTGTACCACAGAACTTAATTGGTTTGCCTGTAACTTCCTTAACAGAAAGTGCAGCACCACCACGAGTATCACCGTCTAACTTAGTTAGGATAACACCTGTGATTTCAAGCAAGTCATTAAATGACTTTGCAACATTAACTGCATCCTGACCTGTCATTGAGTCGATAACCAAAAGAATTTCATCAGGATTAACTTCCTTCTTAATATTCTTTAGTTCTTCCATAAGTTCTTCATCAATGTGAAGACGACCGGCAGTATCAAGGATAACTACATCATTACCGTAGTCTTTAGCGTGTTTAATAGCCTCTTTTGCAATTTTTACAGGGTTCTTCTTGCCCATTTCAAATACAGGAGCTCCTGCCTTTGCACCAACAACCTTTAACTGGTCAATAGCAGCAGGTCTGTAAATATCACAAGCTACAAGTAAAGGTCTTCTACCCTGTGACTTTAGCATTTTTGCAAGTTTAGCAGTGTGAGTAGTTTTACCACTACCCTGAAGACCACACATCATAATTACTGTTGGTGGCTTAGATGCGAATTTAATCTTTTCTTCTTCTCCACCCATCAGTGCAGTTAGTTCTTCATTAACTATTTTAACAACCATCTGTGCAGGAGTTAGGCTTTCCATAACATCCTGACCGATAGCTCTCTCAGTAACTTTGTTAGTAAAGTTCTTAGCAACTTTAAAGTTTACATCAGCCTCTAGAAGTGCCAATCGCACTTCACGCATAGCTTCTTTAACATCACTTTCAGTAAGTTTACCTTTATTTTTTAACTTTTTAAAAGCATTACTTAGCTTATCAGAAAGACCTTCAAATGCCACAGGACTTACCTCCTATTCTTGATTTAGCAGTTCATTTACAACCAGGGTCATTTCATCAACCTTAGCAATAAGTGAACTTTTATCTTCTTTATCTAAAACACATTTTGTTTCTTCAAGGGACTTTTTCAGTTTAGAAAGTCCTTCTTGAGTTTCAACAAAACGCTTGTATAATCCTAATTTTTCTTCAAAAGTTTGGAGGTTACCTTCGGCTCTCTTAATTAAGTCCCTTACTCCTTGACGAGTAATTCCCATATCATCAGCAATCTCCGAAAGTGAGAGGTCATCATTATAGTACATCTCAGTTGCATATCTAACTTTATCGGTCAAAAGTTCACCGTAAAAGTCAAGCAAAAGAGAATTCTCTATGTTCTTTTCCATTTGACTCACCTTTCAACTGTAAAGTTTTTTTCTTTACAGCATAGTTATTATATAATAAAGCCATAATAAAGTCAATAGTTTTCTTACTTTAATTAAATTTTATTAAAATTGCCTTTGTTATATTATTTATATAAAGTTTACATCTTGTTTATATTCACTTGATTTTCACCTATATATAAATAAGTAAACATATTATATAGCAAAATAAAACAACAGAAAAACTACAAAATATATTTTTGTTAGTGAAAATCACAAAATTAAAATTTCTGAAAAATTTTTGGTGATATGTACTAAAAAATGTGTTATAATTTATTAGTATCAAACAAATGGGGGATTATTTTGGAACAAATAATCAGCATCGACAGAATGGAACACGCAGTTGCTCTTTTCGGTAGCTTTGATGAGAACATCAAAATGATTGAAAATGAGTACAATGTTCATGTAATTGGTCGAGACAGTGAATTAAAAATTTCAGGTGAAGCAGAAAGTGTAGGCAAAGCAGTAAAAGTTATTGATAGCTTACTTTCCTTTATCAACAAGGGTGAAGCCCTTAGTGAACAAAACATTAGATACTGTATGAGCCTTGTAAACGAAGGCAGTGAAGAAAAGATTCAAGAACTTTCCACTGACTGTGTATGTATTACAAGCAAAGGTAAGCCTGTTAAGCCTAAGACCTTAGGGCAGAAAAGATACTGTCAAAGTATCGCAAAGAACACTATTACAATCGGTGTTGGTCCTGCCGGTACAGGTAAAACTTATCTTGCAGTTGCAATGGCAGTTACTGCTTTCAGAGCAAAGCAAGTAAACAGAATTATCCTAACAAGACCTGCTGTAGAAGCCGGTGAAAAGTTGGGATTCTTACCCGGTGACTTACAGAGTAAGGTTGACCCATATTTAAGGCCACTATACGATGCACTATTTGATATGTTGGGTGCAGAAACCTACAACAAATATGTTGAAAGAGGTAACATTGAAGTTGCACCTTTAGCTTATATGAGAGGTAGAACTCTTGACGATAGCTTTATTATCCTTGATGAAGCGCAGAATACTTCTAGGGAACAGATGAAAATGTTCCTTACTCGACTTGGTTTTAACTCAAAAATGGTTATTACCGGTGACATAACACAGATTGACCTACCGGGTGGAGTAAAGAGTGGTTTAAAAGATTGTATTCGTGTACTAAAGGATATTAAGGATATACAACATATTTCATTTAGCGAGAAGGATGTTGTAAGACATCACCTTGTACAAGATATTATTAAAGCATATGCTAAGACTGAGGAGAGAAGGAAAAATGACAGAAAATAAAATCAGAGTAATCATCACCAACAAGCAAAAGACTGTAAAAATTCCTACTGGCCTAAGAATGTTAGTAAGAAGAACTTGTAACGCAGTTTTGAGAATGGAAAACTTCCAAGGTCCTGCTGAAGTTAGTGTAACTTTCGTTGACAATGCAGGTATCAAGGAACTTAATGCACAGTACAGAAACAAAGATATTGAAACAGATGTACTATCTTTCCCTATGGGTGAAAACGGTGTATGGGACAAGAACCCTGAAACCGGTGCATATATCTTAGGTGATGTTGTAATTTCTATGGAAAAGGCTCTTAGCCAAGCTGAAACATACGGTCACTCACTTCAGAGAGAAGTTGGTTACTTAACTGCTCACAGTGTACTTCATCTTCTCGGTTATGACCATATGGAACCACTTGAAAGAGTACATATGAGAGAAAAAGAAGAATTAGTTATGGAACAGCTTGGTCTTCCTGCAAGTATCAGCTACATTCCTGATAACGAATAATTTTATCCATCATAGAATATTTCACGCCACACAGATAAGACTACTGTCAATCTTGTGGCGTGTTTTTGTGTAAGGATTATTATTGCATAAAACCTCTGTTTCAATTATAATAGATACAGAAAATTAAGGAGTACAAATATGAACTTTAACGATAAATCAGCCTTTATTGCAATTATTGGCAGACCTAATGTAGGCAAAAGCTCAATTCTAAATAAATTACTTGGTCAGAAAGTGGCTATTGTTTCTTCAAAGCCACAAACCACAAGAACAAGAATTATGGGTGTATTAACAGAAGGAAAGGACCAATTAGTTTTCCTAGACACACCGGGTATGCACAAACCTAAAAATTCTCTTGGTGACTATATGGTTCGTTCAATTAACGAGTCAGTTGCAGGCGTAGATGCTTGTTTACTTGTAACAGAGGCAGGTCAGGAAATAAGAGAAAATGAAAGAATGTTAATTGAAAAGGTTAAGAAACTTGATTTACCTTGTGTATTGGCAATTAATAAAACCGACACTATAAACGACAAGGAAGTTATCCTTGAACAAATCATTAAGTATTCAAAGGAAATGGACTTTGATGCTATTGTTCCTGTATCAGCAGAAACAGGTTCAAAACTTGATGAACTAAAGGAAGAATTAAAGAAATTCACTTCAGAAGGTGGTCATTTCTTCCCTGATGACACACTAACAGACCAACCTGAAAAGGTACTTGCTGCTGAAATGATTAGAGAAAAAATTCTAAGACTGACAGAAAAAGAAATTCCTCATGGCACAGCAGTAGTTATCGAAAGAATGAAAATGCGTGACGACAAAAATCTTATGGATATTGACGCAACAATTTATTGTGAAAGAGATACTCACAAAGGTATCTTAATCGGCAAAAAGGGTGCAATGCTTAAAAAGATTTCCACATATGCAAGACAAGATATGGAAAACTTCTTTGGTTGCAAGGTAAACCTAAAAACATGGATTAAGGTAAAAGAGGACTGGAGAAACAAAGAAAATCTAATGCGTAGCTTTGGATTTGATAGTAATGATTTTCAGTAATCCCATAATTTTCTGACAATATATTTATCCCTAGGTAAAATACTAATAGGGGTGATAAAAATGAATGAAACAGATGCTTGGAATTACTTTTTACAAAGTGGTGCAGTAAACGATTACCTAACCTACCTATCTATACAACAAGCTAAAAATGCAGGTAAGGAGCTAGAAAACAACAATGAAAACTCTGACAGAAGGGCTAATACTGAGAGAACAGAATATCGGTGAAAGAGATAAGCTAGTAACTGTCCTTACTGTAGATAAAGGCATAATTAAAGGCTTTGCTAAAGGTGCAAAAAATATAAAAAGTCAAAATTGTGCCGGTACTCAGCTATTTACCTATTCTCGACTTTGCTTAATAGAAAGCAAAGGTCGAGATACATATGTTATCAGTGAGGCAAAGTCAAAGGAGCAATTCTTTGGTCTTAGGAAAGATATAGCAAATATGTGCTTAGCACAATACTTTTCTGAGTTACTGACGAATATACTTGTTGACGGTGAGAAAAACAAGGAAGTTCTATCCTTAACACTTAATTCCCTATATTTATTGTCAGAAAACAAAAAGCCCCCTACCCTAATCAAAAGTTGTTTTGAGATGAGGTTACTTTCTATTTGTGGATATATGCCTGACCTTACTATGTGCAGTATTTGTGGTGAATATGACAGAGAAACTTTTTTCTTTTTACCTCAAACAGGTTCGCTGATTTGTTCCCACTGTGCAAGCAGCGACAGTTTGCCTTTTTCCATTACAATGGACAGAGGTATTACTAAGGCACTTAGACACACTATTTATGCTGATGACAAAAAGCTATTTTCCTTTTCACTTAACGAAAACGGACTTGACACCTTAAACAGAGCAACAGAAGAATATGTAATCCGTCAAACGGAACGACATTACAAAACACTAGATTTTTATAAGGCAATGAGATAATATGAATAAACATTTTAAAGCACTTGAATTTGATAAAATATTAGAAATGCTTGGCAAAGAATGTTCATTTGCCGATGCAAGAGAACAGGCACTTACAGTAAAACCTGTTTTCACAAAAGAAGAAACAGAAAAACTACTAAAAGAAACTGATGATGCCTATGTGCTTATCGGTAAATTTGGTACACCTAGCTTTGGTTCACCTACTAACTGTGCAAATCAGTTAAGAAGAGCACAAGCCGGTTCAGGACTAACTACCCTAGAGTTACTACGCATTGGTGAAAATTTACGAGTAATTCGTTCACTAAGACAATGGCGTAACGCAAGTGATGACAGAGCAAGTTCACTTGATAAATACTTTAACAACCTAATGCCAAACAAGTTTCTTGAAGAAAAAATCAATGATGCAATTATTGCAGAGGATGAAATTTCTGACAAAGCATCCCCTACTCTATCTGATATTCGTAGAAAAATCCGTACTGCATCATCAAAGGCAAGAGAAGTTCTTGACAAAATAGTTAGAAGTTCCAACTACTCAAAGTTCCTACAAGACAAGGTTATCACTCAGCGTGACGGTAGATTTGTTGTACCGGTAAGAGCAGAATGCAGAGGTAGTATTCCCGGACTTGTACATGATACATCAGGCAGTGGTCAGACAGTATTTATTGAACCTATGGGTGTTGTTCAGGCTAACAACGATATTCGTATGTTACGAAACAAAGAAAAAGAAGAAATTGACAGAATTCTCCTTGAACTTTCTTCAATGGCAGGTAACTGTGCAGACAGTATTATTGGTAGTTATCAAAACTTAATTGACCTTAATGTTATCTTTGCAAAAGGCAATCTAGCCTACACTATGAAAGCAGTTACCCCTATTGTAAATGACAAGGGTTACATCAACCTAAAGAAAGCTAGGCACCCACTAATCGACAAAGAAAAGGTTGTACCGGTTGATATTACTTTAGGCAAAGACTACACACTATTAGTTATTACAGGTCCTAATACAGGTGGTAAAACTGTATCACTAAAGACTACCGGACTACTAACCCTAATGGCAATGTCAGGTCTTATGATTCCTTGTGGTGATGAAAGTGAAATCTCTGTATTCAAAAAAATTCTTGTTGATATTGGTGATGAACAAAGCATTGAACAGAACCTTTCAACATTCTCTGCTCATATGACAAACACCATTGATATTCTAAAACAAGCATCAAGATTTTCACTTGTACTGATTGACGAACTTGGTGCAGGTACTGACCCAGTTGAAGGTGCAGCACTTGCAGTTGCAATTTTACAAAAATTAAAAGAAAAAGGTGCAAAAATCCAATGCACAACTCACTATGCAGAGTTAAAGGAATTTGCTATTACTACCGAAGGTGTAGAAAACGGTTGTTGTGAGTTTGATGTACAAACATTAAGACCTACATACAAACTTTTAATCGGTATTCCCGGTAAAAGTAATGCCTTTGCAATCAGCAAAAGGCTAGGTCTTTCCGATGATATTATTGAAAATGCACAACACCTTGTAAGCAGCGAAAGCAGAAGATTTGAAGATACTATTGAACAGCTTGAAAAACGCAGACAAACACTTGAAAAGCGACTAAAAGAAGCTAACGACACAAAGGCACTTGCAGGTCGTCAAAGAGAAAAAGCAAACAGTATTATTGAAAAAGCTAAACGAGAAGCCGAAAGAGAAATTGAAAAGGCTCATCAAGAAGCTGAAAGAATCAGCAGTCGTACAAAAGCACAAGCACAAAGTATTCTTGACAGACTGGAAAACCTTGAGAAAAAACAAAAAATGTCTGCCGAAGAAAAGGCAAAACTTCGTAAAAGCATTGACAAAATGGAGAATACTGCTGATCCAATCAAGGAAAAGAAAAATGAAAAATACACACCACCAAGACCTTTTAAGGTTGGTGACTCTGTGCTTATCTTTGATATTGACAAAGATGCAGAAATTCTAAGTATTAATGAAAAAGACGGTACTGCTTATGTTCAGGCCGGTATTATCAAAACCAAGGTTAAATTATCTAACCTACGACTAAACAAAGAAAAGCCAAAGGTGACTGTACAGACTTCCAGAAAGAGAAATATGCCTAGCAAAATGGATATGAACCCAACAACTGAGGTTGATGTTCGTGGTGAAACTGCTATGGAGGCAATTATGGATGTTGATGCTGCTATTGATAATGCAGTGCTGATGAACATTAATCAACTGACAATTATCCATGGTAAAGGCACAGGTGTGCTTCGTGCAGAAATACAGAAATACTTGCGTACCCATAAAAATATCAAGTCCTTTAGACTTGGTAACTTTGGTGAGGGTGATGCCGGTGTTACAATCTGTGAAATTAAGTAATCTATAATTTAATGCACTTGTAAAATAACTTGCACACTTTTCTTAACAAAGCCGACAAACAATTTAACACTACAAAAGCTAAAAGGCAGTTAGTTCAAAAACTAACTGCCTAAATTTTTGCCTTATTTTTTTAGTAGTATATCTAAGTCATGTTTATCTTGTTCATAATAATCAAAATCATCTTTTGTACAATCAACAACCTTGCGAATATTATAGCTTTGCAACACTTCATCTAGCTTTACCAGTTCACCATAGCTATCGTTATCATACTTTTCATTAGCCGTAGTTTGGGTGTTACCACCTATCTTATATTCTTCACCGTTTTTCATTTCAATAGTAATCATAGCATTTCCATGGTCATCATCACTAACATAATACTTCTCAGCATCACTATAATTTACAGTATTACCTTTCCAATCAGTTATGCTATATTCAATGATTTTGTCATTTCTATAAACCACTTCACCTCTAAACATAAAAAGACTCAAAGTACAGTTTGCAACTAGGAATATAGCTATTGCAACAATAACAAAAGCAATAGTTTGTTTATCTGTCCAACCTGACTCATCATCATCTAATTCTTTAAGAATTTTTTCTGTTTCTAACTGTTCTTGTGCAGTATTAATATCCTTTTTCTCTGTATATGCCTCTATAACCCACTTAATTAAATATAGCAACACAAAAATAATCAGTGCTATCTCAACAAAAAATATAACAAAACCTATATCCAATATTTTGCCTAAAGTAACACATATTACACCATTTTCATCACTATCAACCGGCATTATATTTTCCAGTAATTTAATAATCCTACTTGCCAGAAAAAATCCACCTACTGCTGATATTGTGGCAAAAATAATTTTTATAGGGCTTAAATTTTTGATAGCTCTTATCTGTCTAAATAACATAACTCACCTTTACTAAAATGCACCCTAAAAATAGGGTGCATTGATTAAATTAATTCTGTTTTCTAACAATTTTGTATTCATCATATGGGTCATAGAATGAGCAATCATCAAAGCTACCTTGCATAAACTTAACTGCCTCATCTTCATCTAAGTTTACATCACAAGTGTAGTAGTCAAACTCATCATCATACACATAATGACTACAGTAATCACAATTTGAACTTGCCATAACGGCCTCCTGATATTTTATATCATCTAAGTTTGTTAATTAATCTTTTTACTTTTAGTGGTGTATAACCCCATAAAAGTCTAGCATAATATTTCTTTCCGAGAGATTTTTTATATGCTTTTTCAAGGTTATCATAACCACCATCTTCAAAAGCTTTCAAAAGCATTTCTCTGTTACCACTTCTATGACTAGGCTGATTAAGTTGAGCATTACCTTTTTTCACTTTTTCAAATGTTGAATCCATTAAGTCCATTTTACTGCTTAGTTCTTTAACAAGTTTTTCACCTTTATCTGTATTTACAATTAGACAAGATACACCTTGTTTTGAATTAATATTACCACCATTGCCGGTTAAATAGTTTGGATGTTCCTTCTCAATTCCCCAATAATCACCAATTGTAAAATCAGCAGGTCTGTTTTCACTTGCATAAGGGCAAGTATAACAATTTTCTCTATAAATCTTGGATTCCAAAAACATTTTGTAATATGATGACAACCCAGACTGAATAAGTTTTACTTTTTCTACACCATCTTTTTGGTAAACAATCTTGGCATTCAAACCCCAACCGTTCGCCTTATCTCTAAAATAGAAATTAGTAACCTTTCCACCAAGTTTATTTTCTAAAGACTGTATATAGCCTTGAAAAACTTTTTCGTTTGGAACACCGTGACAAATAATATCAACAGTAATAAGGTTCGAATAGTCCTTACCTAAGTATCCTTTTAAGCCATCAACTTGACAAGGAGTACCTGAAAACAAAACTTCCTTACCATCCACTAAATCTTTTTTTACATTTTTTAATGTTTCTTCACCTACAAAGCTCTGTACATACTTTGAACCTTGTATTTTATATATGTCACTCTTATCTGTAATACGAATATGTCTTGGTAATAATTTACCATCTTTAGTTATAAAAGCACAACCGTATACTGATCCATTTTTTTTAATAACATTTTCAGCAAAAGAAGCAAACACGCCACCTGAGGCAGATTTACCAAGTAAAATTTTGTCCTTTGCTACAGCTACTTTAGTTATTCTATCCTTTTTCTTTTCAGCTGCAGGATCTTTATATGCACATACTTTCTCACACATTCTACAACTGACACATTTGTCATAATCAATCTGTGGATATATAAAGCCCTGACTATCCTCTACCATTGAAATCGCTTTCTTAGGACAAACATTTGCACAAGCACAACATCCACAACATTGACTTTTATCTTGAAACAAAACTACCTTATTCATAATTATTTCCTTTTCTCTTAAGCTTTGCTGTAACTTTACCCAACATTTTTTTACACATATTAAATATATTAATAATGAAATCTCTAAATATAAATGAAATTACTAGGAACTCTACAACTAGCAAAATTTGACCTACAATATTATCAATAAACATTGTAGTACCCATTACCACTAAAAGAATATAACATATAATATGTTTTTTCTTTAAAACATAAATCTTTAAATATTTTCTGGTATGTACTGCTCTAAACGCATATACGGAAAAATACCCACAAAATGTTGCAAATGCAGCACCTGATACCCCGAAAATTGGAATAAAAGCAAAGTTCAAAATGATATTAACTACTGCACCCATCATACCGGAAAGCAAAAATCCCATACTATCTTTATTCACAGTATATGATGTTGACAAAAATGTACCCAGTGTCATAAACAAGTAACCAATCATCAAATATGGAGTGTACTTCCAAGCTTCATAATAATCATTAGAAACATACAGTTTCATAAATATTTTCATAATCATCAAAAGTCCTGCCGTAATAATAACAACAGTCTTTACCATTTGGTCATACATTTTGTTGCTAAACTCTTCTCTATCGTCACTTTTATCTTCCTTAATAGCAGAATAAGACCATGCTTGATTAAAGATAACTGAAAGAGTAGAAAGAAGTGTTGGCAACTTATAAGCAACTGCATATAAACCGTTAGCATGTGTACCGATCATAGAAGAAACCATAATTCTATCAGATGAATTCATAATCCACCACATAAAAGAGGTTGGAATTAAAACAACTGAATAGGAAATCATTCTCTTTAATAACTTAAAATCTATTGAAAAATGACGTATTGAACTTGGAACACCACCAACAAAGAATGCATAACCGGTAGTAATAATGTTAGCTAAAATATAAGAAGTAAAGTAACCCGCAACACCTTGCTTTAACACAACTAAGAAAAGAATATTAAGTAGTGCTATACTTAAGGAATGCAAAATACTACTTACTGCATATTCCGTCAACTTTTCTCTACCACGCAGGTTACAGTTACACATTTGGCAAATACCTAAAGTAATACTGTAAAAATATATGTAATAACTATAATCTTGGGTTGATTTAAATAAAGTTGAAATAGGAACTATCAATCCACCAACAACCATTGAGATAATCATAAACAGATTACCTATGTTCATAATCTTATCGTAATCAGCATCTTCATCAAGTGCAAATCTCATTACAGATTCACCGATATTACAAGTCAAAATAGGTACTAAAACTGTGCAAATAGAGGCTATCAAGTCTGTTACACCATATTCACTTGTAGAAAGAGCATTTGTGTAAATTGGTACAAGGAAAAAGCTAATCATCTTTGTACCTATGTTACCTAATGCAAATAACGCTGTATTTTTGGCTAAATATTTTCCTCTTTCATTTTTCTTCATTTCTTATAAACCCAATCCATCCAAATATTCTTGTGTTTTCTGTCTGTTCTCTTTAATAATAGAATCGAAACTACTGTAATCACCAACAAAATCTAACTTTTCAACAATTTCCTTATTACTATAAATTAAATGATCTGATATACCTACACGGTTAACTAGGTCAAGCAATTTATTCTTGTTACTTTCTCTAACAACAACACCAACTCTTTTATGAAATTTTGATGAGAAAATTGTACCATGAAAAGTATCAGTAAGAACACACTCTGCATTTTTAAAATATGCTAATAATTCAAATGGTGTAAGAACCTTAAAATCATCTGCCCAATACTGGGAATCACCTAAACTAATAATTTTCATTTTATTTTTCTTTGCATATTTCTTAACAGTATCAATTAATTCTGAGTCTTTGAATCTGTTTTTGTAGGCATACACAACCATATACTTCTTAGGAAAGTTAATTTCCTTTTCAGCCTTAGCAACTTCCTCAGAAAAATTATACATTAATACCGGATCAAGATTGATTACCGGCTTAATACCACATAATTTTTCTACAAAATCAGCAGTATTAGCATCTCTAACAGAAATATTCTCCATACCGGATAGAGAATCTGCAATTGGCTTTATGTACTCTTTTGGAACATCACCATAATCTGTGTAACCACAAGAAGCTGCATAACTGGCAACTTTCTTTGCACAATCAATTTTACCAAATAACTGTAAACTGATACCGTATGGATTAGCCTTGTTACAGTTAAAAACTTCATCACTACCGATAATAGCCATATCGCAAGGAATTGATGTGCATATTTCATCAGTTAGCTTCAAAATACTTTTTCTTTTTTCTTCAAACATTTGATTTCTTTTATCAGCTCTTAATTTATAAATTAATCTTCTAAAAGAATATTTATCAAATGTTCTCTTATGATCTGCAAGGGTAGTACCCTTCTCTACTCTTACGCCTTCATGGTCACCTTGCTCAATATCAATAAAAGAAACTGTATGATTACCTTTGTTTTCTATCAGTTTCTTTAGACCATAAGCCTGTAAGAACGAACCATAGTTATAAACTCTCTGCATAGATAAAATATCAATTTTCATTTAACAATCTATTTGTATTTCTTAAATACAAATCCTTTCTATTTAAATCACTATTATTATAACTTTTTAAAGAATTAACAAATGCTAATCCTAAGAAAAACATACCTGAAAGATTTATTTCTACTGTACAACAAACTGCCATTCCATACAAGAATGCAACCATCGGAAATACCCTTTTAATCGGTACAATAGATACTTTTTTGTGGGAAAATACATTCCAGCAAACAATACCAAAGACTATAAGACCTATAGTACCAAAGTCTAGCATTATCTTTAAAATACCATTTTGAGCATTTCCCCAACCTAATATATCGGAAATATATGTACTATTCATACCAAAACCGTAAATTGGACTTTTCGCAAATGCAACTAATGCTAATGCAAACATTTCAACTCTACCTGTCCAAGTAACATCTCTTTTAAACACATTAGTAATTAAATCTTGGAATGCACTGCTTTGTAAGAGAGCATTTGTACCTATAAGTAGAAATGTAAGTCCGAATATTACCAAACAATAAAATAATGGTTTTGTAAGCACCTTGCTTAATTTACCCTTTTTATCACTGACAAATAGTAATATACCCATTAAAATCAAACCAACTAAACCTGTATTACATCCGGCTATTAGAGAAATCAAAGCAAAAACTACAGTCAAAGTTAATGTACCTATCTTTCTATGCTTAGGCTTCTTAAATATACAATCTTGCATATGACATAGTGCTAAAAAAGCCATATTAGTGTAACTAACAAAAAATTTATTACCGGTAAGATAATAAGATAAAACCTCATTACCACCAATACCATTACCCATAGTCACAAGTACACACAAACTTGATACTACAACAAACGGTAAAAAGGTTTTCCATACTGTATTAGCTACATTTACAAAACCTATTTTACCCACCAAAGTTCTAACAACACAAAACAGTAAAACATATTTATAATTTGTAACAAATGCTGTCATGGTAACTGAATCAAATCCATGATTAAGTATTGTACACAATACAGATACAACCAAAAACAAGCCTATTGCCCAGCAAAGTTTTATATTCTTAAAAGTTTCCTTGAACTTAAAAGACATTGCAGTAACCACAAATTCTAAAGCAAGTGTTATTATGTTGTTTATTGTTTGGCTTAAATACGGAATATTAAAAACTGTTAAAGAAAGTAGTATCAATAAAACAGTAGTATATTTGATTTTTAAATTAACTTTCATTATAAAAATACATCCCTACATTAAATATTAAATTTATTTTTTAATGCCATAAAATCATATAATAATTTTGTATTTTTATGTATTATCAAATTGTTAATAAATCTTGATTTTATAGGTACTAAATTGTTTTCATATTCAGAAAAAGCTTTTTGCAACACTTCATCATTACAAATAGCTTTTATATTTTCTTTTGCTTTTTTCTTGCCATTTTCATTAGCAAATTTCTGTTCCAACTTCACACAATATCTTGTTACGGAAATAAATGTTGTCATTAACCTTTGCTTACTTTCATTGTAAAGATTAAGTTCTTTCATTCGCTTAACCATTTCAAGATAAAGAGTTTTCTGTAGTTCAAATCTATTTGATCTATATTTAGTTGTTAATGAACCCTCGTTATCACAATAGCAGTAACCTGTATCACCACTCATTACAACTCTTTTTGCATATCTGTAGTATTCCGTATCAAAAATTATATCTTCGCTAATAAATACTCGTTCTGATGGAAACTTTAGATTGTACTTACTGATAATATCCATAGAAAACAGAACCTTCCATACAGACATTTCAATATAGTCTGTAAGGTTATGTTTTTTACCAACCATTCTAACTAATACTTCTTTAGGTACGTCATCACCTTCATAAACATTGCCAACAAATTTATTAGCAACAACAACTTCCCTATCACTATATACTCTGCGAAAACCTCCGATGGCAGTATCGGCATTTGCTTTTTTCAAGTCATTATATAGGTTTTCAACCATATCTTTTTGTATATAGTCATCACCGTCTACAAAAATAACATACTTACCGGTAACATATTCCAGACCGGTATTTCTAGCAAAACCAAGACCTGCATTCTCTTTATGTACTACCTTTATATTAGAATATTCTTCCTGATATTTATCGCACATTTCTCCGGAATTATCCTTTGAACCATCATCAACAAGTATAATTTCTATATTCTTATATGTTTGATTTACAACACTGTCAACACAACGATTTAGATATTTACTAACATTGTAAATAGGTATAATAATTGATATTAGTTCCATAAAAAACCCCTAAATATTTTCTATAATATCTTTAAACTGCTTACATGAATTTTTCCAGCTTAGAGTTTTTAAGTAATTATGAGAATTTTCCATCATCCCAGCAATATGATTAGGATTCTCAACACTTTTTATAACTTCTTCAACAAGACTGTTATAATTATAATCCACAAGCATTGCTGTATTCTCCGGAAAGAAGAAAGGAAAAGAACCATCTTTAAATTCTACAATAGGAAGACCCATAGCCAACATTTCATATGGTACAAGTGAAATATTTGTCATTGATGCCACAATACCAAAATCGGATTTCTCATAAAGACTCTTCATCTCTTCCTTATTTAGCTTTCCAAGGTTGTTACCAAAAGATAGCTTTGTACTTTTGTTAAATCCAAAGAAATTAACTTCTATTTCATAGCCTTTTTCGTTAAATACTTTACTAGCTTTTTCAAGCATTACTTGTAGCAAATTAGGTATTCTCTTTCCATCTTCTTTAGAATAAACAGCAAATGAAATTTTCTTCTTACCACTATATGAAGAGTAATCTCTTTCACCGGCACTATATTCTTTTGGCTCATACGGAAAATCTATATAATCCAATTTCTCATTTTCAGGCACATTGCAATTTCTCTTAATTTGTTCTAAATTCCATTTTCCTAAACTAATAATATGTAAACCAAGTTCATAGGTTTTCTTTGCAAGTAAATATCTTTCATTTAATTTAAAGAAATAAGGTTCAAAATCTTGTACGAAATAAGCCTTGTAGCCGGAAAAATTTCTTACATAATAAACACTTTGCCATGATGTTGCAATAATAATATCATAGCCTGATTTATCAGCATTTTCATACTTAAGGAATTTACCCTTAACACCTGCCAAATTTGCCTTTGCTATTTCTTGCATATTATCTTCGTCTTGATTGTTAAAACTAATATATGTTATATCTTTTCCAAGTTCACATAAACCAGTACCTAATCTTAACATTGAAGTATGTCCACCGGAAAACTGCATTATACTACCTACTACAATGGCAATTTTCTCGGTTTTCTTTGGCTTAGGATTTTTTTCTATCGAAAAATCCTCATCAGCCAAAGCTTTTCTTACTATGTTAGATTCATGTGCATCCAACTGTCGATTATAATACCCTATAATCTTATTTTTTACATCACTTTTGAAACTCATATTTTAAATCCTCATAATCTATTACAAATTGTATGGTTCCGATTTTTTAGATAACTTTATTCCGTCTTTTGTACCTTTTACAACAGCTTTCAGAATTTTCATCTTATGGTCGCTACGCATTATACTGGACAAGTTAAACTTAGTATAATAACCGGCAAAAGACTTACAATAGTAGCTTTCGTAACCTATACCACCATATTTCTTGTGTTTCTTATTTAAGTAAATAACATTACGGTTTGTATAATAAATTCTCAAAGGACTAACTTTCTTTTTGTAAGATAACTTAGCAATATTTTTGCTATGTGTTTTCTCCCCTAGCCAAACAAAGAAATGTCCCATTTTAGTATCTTTATATTCTATAACGCCTAATTCTTGGTCAAGAATAACATTGTTCACTCTATAAATATCATAACCAACTATCTTGACTCTTTTACTAAAATCATTGTCAACCAAATCAATAAATAAAGAAGAATCATACTTTCCGGCTTTTTTCCAAGCATCTACTCTGGTACAACTGGCTGATGTTATACATTTTCCAACACTTTCAAATGCTTTGTCATTATCAGCTAATTTCATATATTTTCTTCTTTTATCAATTACTTGTGAACACAAAATACCAACATTTTCACAATCAAAATATTTCTCATATTCTGTCATCATATTTTCCGGTATTTTAGAATCCTGATCAAGAGTTACAACCCATTCATAGCCTAACTCATCTGCTTTTTCCATTATTTGATTTAAAGCATAAGCTATTCCGGCATTCTTGCACTCTGACATATATATAACATTGTCATTGTTTTCAAACAATTTACTGTTATCATCATTAGTATTATCAAACAATATAATATTATCAAACTGTTTTTTCAAAAGTTCTATATTTTTATTAATAGTTTCAACTTCCGGATTAAAAAGAACTATTCCTACTGTTGCTTTTTTCATTATGAACCTCTACATTCCCAATTTATTTGCACAATTCCAACTGCTTTTTTAGGTAATTATATGAATTTTCTCTCTCCATACTAATTACTTTATCCACAGACGGATAATCAATATCATCATTCATAATACCGGATGTTCCTCTAACATTTTTAACAATTCTATTATCAAGATGCAATCTGCCAAGTAAGTCTGTCAACTTTTCTGCATTACCATAACCACTGTTACGAACAAGAGTAACAAACTTTCTATGTGTAATTATTGACATAATTGAACCATGGAATGTATCAGTAATAACTTCTTCTGCATTCTTAAAATATGCCAATACTTCATATGGTGAACAATCAACAAATTCATCACAACAGTTTTGTACACCACCGATACAAATAATCTTAAGTCTTTTTTCTTTGGCATATCTTTTAATGAACTCACATTCATCAACTGTAAATCTACCGGAATAACCATAAAGGATCATATACTTTTCTTTTTCCAGAACTGTTTTCGGAATTTCATTACACTTATTCATAAAGTCATATGCCAAAACCGGATCAATGTGATAATAAGGATCTTTGCCTGTTAAAGTTTTGATAATTTTCACGCTATTTTTATCTCTTACAGAAATAGAGTCAAAATCATCAAACCATTCTTTTAATTTTTCAGAAATATTGTATTGTTTAATCTTATCAAGTGTTGTATTGCCGAAAGAACCGGCATAACTCACTAATCTGTCGGCATTATTATCTGCACCAAATAGTTCAGGGGTGAAACCCACATTTGTATTATTTTGAACACAATTAAATACTTCATCGCTACCAATTACCAACAAATCAACCTTTGGTGAATAATTCATTTCACCTGTAATACCCAAATATGGATAGTAGTTTGAAGCGTAATTTTTCTTATACTTAATGAACTTTAATTTAGAGGAAAGTGGTGCTTTGTACTTAAATGTTTCAACTACTTTTTCAACCTTTCTCTTTAAGCCCCCACTACTCTTTGATGGTATTAAACATTCACCGGGATGATAGTCAACAAACTGAACTTCTCCACCTAATTCTTCAATGATAGATTTTAAGCCCATAGCCTGTAAAAATGAACCATAATTAAATATGCGTTGCATAGATAATATTCCAACTTTATACATTATATTTCCTCTCACTTAAACAAATCATCAACAATCTTCTCAAAATTCTCATTAAAAATTTTGTTGTTGCTATTAACAGAATTATTTTTGGAAGATACTTTTTCGTCATAATTCAAAATTGCATCTTCTAAATCCTCAATATTGTAAATTGGAATTATATTTCCAAATCTCTGATAAACGGCTTTTGAAAAATCGACCTGATGGTCATTGATATGTTCATCGAACTTAAACTGTCTTGGTACAACAATAGGCACTTTTCCCATTTGCAGTGGCATCATAAAGCTTGCAGGTCCACCATGAGTAATCACTATTGAAGCATCTTCAGTATTCTTTATCATTTCATCATATGGTAAAAGCTTTGACCACTTGCAATATTTAGGTTCATATGTACTGAAACCTGTTTGCATAATGACTTCTTCCTGAATTTTTCCATCTCGTTTTAAATTATCAATAAATTCAATTAATCTGTTAAATGGTTGTTCATGAGTTCCAACTGTAACAAATATCATTTTTTCACCTAAAAAATACTTCCTAAATTAATTGCTTTCTTATATACTTCTTTCTGTTCTTCCCACTGTACAATAAATTTATCAACAATAGGATATACCATTTTTCCTGTCATAGTTGGTTTATCAATTCTATCGAAAACTTCAATATAGATAAGTTTCTTACCAAACAACTTACCAAGATAAAAGAAAGGAACTGCTACTGCTGCTCCTGAAGAAATGATAACATCCGGTTTTTCTTTTCTCAAAACCTTCCATGCTACGCCTATATTTCTGATAAGGTTCTTAATATTTCTGTTTGTAGGATAATAACAAGGATACATCCTTTCATCTTTCAAAATACTCTTAGCATCTTGTTTATCAAAAGTTACCCAAAATCTGTCTTTGTTTTCCCAAAAAGGTTTTAGCATATATAAATGTGTTAAATGGCCACCGGATGAACCCACTAAACATACTTTTAAATTTTCTTTACTCATTTTTACCTCTTAAAACTTAAATGTATCCTTTAGACCTAACCACTTTTGGTCTTTATCACTTAGGTTTAGCTTTGTACCGTCCTTTAGGTGATAATTACCTACTTCACAAGTACCGTCATAGTCGCCTTCAAGTTCAGGCCATTCAATACCAATTTCAGGGTCATTCCAAGCTAGACCACCTTCATCTCCCGGATGATAGAAATCAGTTACTTTGTAACAAAATTCTGCTTCATCACTAAGAACTAGGAAACCATGAGCAAAGCCTTCTGAAATGTAAAACTGCTTTTTGTTTTCTTCAGTTAGTTCAACACCATACCACTTACCGTATGTTTCGCTACCTGAACGTAAATCAACTGCTACATCAAAAACTCTACCCTTGATAGCTCTTACAAGTTTGCCCTGTGGGTACTGCTTTTGGAAGTGAAGTCCTCTTAGTACACCCTTTGTACTCATACTTTGGTTATCCTGCACGAATACCATATCAAGACCTGCTTCGTGCATATCATTCTGATTATATGTTTCCATAAAATAACCACGATTGTCACCATGTACTGCCGGTTCAATAATATATAGTCCTTCGATTGGACACTTTGTTACTTTAATCTGTCCCATTTCTCTTACCTCTTATAAATTAATAATCAATTTCTTTTAAATATCTGTTTAAAGCATCTTTCCAGTCAGGTAATGGAGTAAATCCATTATCAACTAATTTAGTTTTGTTAAGTCTTGAGTTAAATGGTCGTCTGGCCTTAGACACACCGTATTCCTCAGTAGTAACCGGATTAACTTTAGTCTTATAATCTGCCTGTTTAAAGATTTCACAAGCAAAATCATACCAGCTAATATATCCACCCTCATTAGTTGCGTGGTAGTAACCATATTTATCGGTTTCTATCATATCAACTAAAAGTCTTGACAAATCATAAGTATATGTCGGTGTACCGATTTGGTCATTAACAACCTTTAGGGTATCAAACTTCTTACCTACATTAAGCATAGTTTTGATAAAGTTATTGCCGTTTACACCAAACACCCATGCAATTCTTACAATAAAGTATTTCTCTAGATTTAGGCTAACAACCTTTTCACCCATAAGTTTTGATTCACCATATACATTAAGTGGTGCATAGTCCTTGCAATCTTCTTCCCAAGGTCTTGTACCATAGCCGTCAAATACATAGTCAGTACTGATATAAACCATTTTGCAATCAAGTTCTTTACAAACCCTTGCAATGTTCTCTGTACCACCAACATTGATAGCCATTACTTTTTCTTTATTTTCTTTTTCTTCTGCCAAATCAACTGCTGTCCAAGCAGCACAATGAACAACTACATCGGGATTTACCTTTTTAATAGTTTCAGTTACTTCTTCACTGTTAGTAATATCCATTTGTACATAATCCATCTTTGTTACTGCTGTACCGT
This sequence comes from Ruminococcoides intestinihominis, assembly GCF_040096285.1. Taxonomy (NCBI): domain Bacteria; kingdom Bacillati; phylum Bacillota; class Clostridia; order Eubacteriales; family Oscillospiraceae; genus Ruminococcoides; species Ruminococcoides intestinihominis. The sequence goes on from NZ_JBBMEY010000007.1 coordinate 47,740, forward strand.
CATCAGCACCACTGTACTGTGGTGCAATATCTGAACCTACACCTTCGTAACCTCTTTTATGAAGTTCGTTCATTACGTCATGGCCAAGTTGGCCTGCAACACCTGTTACTAAAACCTTCATTATCTGTCACCGTACATTTTTTCGTAATAGTTCTGATATTCACCACTGATGATAGTTTCCCACCATTCACGGTTATCAAGGTACCACTGAATTGTCTTTTTGATACCGTCTTCAAACTTAGTTTCAGGTAGCCAACCTAGTTCGTTGTGAATCTTTGTAGGGTCAATAGCATAACGCATATCATGACCTTTTCTGTCTGTTACATATGTAATTAAACTTTCAGGCTTGTTAAGTTCTTTACAAATAATCTTAACAATGTCAATGTTTCTCTTTTCGTTATGACCACCAACATTATAAACTTCACCAACTCTACCGTTGTGAATGATTAAATCAATAGCCTTGCAATGGTCTTCAACATATAGCCAGTCACGAACATTTAGGCCTTCACCATAAACAGGAAGTGGCTTATCAGCTAAAGCATTAGCAATCATAAGTGGGATTAGCTTTTCAGGGAAGTGATATGGACCATAGTTATTTGAACAACGGCTAATTGTTACAGGTAGGTCATATGTTCTGTGATAAGCAAGAACTAATAAATCAGCACCTGCCTTTGATGAACTATATGGGCTACTTGTGTGGATTGGTGTTTCTTCTGTAAAGAATAAATCAGGTCTGTCAAGTGGCAAGTCACCGTAAACTTCATCAGTAGAAACCTGATGATAACGCTTGATACCATACTTTCTACAAGCATCCATAAGAACAGCAGTACCCTTAATGTTAGTATCTAGGAAAACTTCAGGGTTTTCAATAGAACGGTCAACATGGCTTTCTGCTGCAAAGTTTACAACCATATCAGGATGTTCTTCTTCAAATAGCTTATACACTGCTTCTCTGTCACAAATATCTTCCTTAACAAAACGGAAGTTAGGGTTATCCATTACAGGAGCTAGTGTTGACAAGTTACCGGCATAAGTTAGCTTATCAAGACATACAATTCTGTAGTCCGGATATTTCTTTAGCATATGGAATACGAAATTTGAGCCGATAAAGCCGGCACCACCTGTTACGATAATAGTCATTATATTTTCCTCTTTCTTAAATTAATGAAGTGTATCAATATATTTTCCGTCAATAACATCTTTTAGATACTGACCGTACTGATTTTTCTTTAAAACTTCATAAGCAGCCATTATTTCATCTTTTGAAATCCAACCGTTTAGATAAGCGATTTCTTCAAGACAAGCAATCTTTCTGTGCTGATGATTTTCAATAGTCATAACAAAGTTAGTTGCTTCAACTAAACTTTCGTGAGTACCTGTATCAAGCCAAGTAAAGCCTTGACCCAGTAGCTCAACATTAAGGGCATTATTCTCTAAATAAACTTTGTTAAGGTCAGTAATCTCAAGTTCACCTCGTGGAGAAGGTTTTAGACTCTTTGCGTATTCTACAACCTTGTTGTCATAGAAATAAAGACCTGTTACACAGTAATTTGACTTTGGTTTTTCCGGCTTTTCTTCAATAGAAACAGCCTTGCCGTTTTCATCAAATTCAACAATACCAAAACGTTCAGGGTCATCAACATAATAACCAAATACTGTTGCACCGTTACCACTTTCGGCTTTTTCAACTGCTTTCTTAAGTCTTTTATTAAGACCGTTACCGGAGAAAATGTTGTCGCCAAGTACCATAGCAACACAGTCATCACCGATAAATTCTTCGCCGATAATAAATGCTTGAGCAAGTCCGTCAGGGCTTGCTTGTACTGCATATGTAAGATTAACACCAAACTGATGACCGTCACCAAGTAATGATTCAAATCTTGGTGTATCAGCTGGAGTTGAAATAATCAGAATATCTCTGATTCCTGCATTCATAAGAACTGACATTGGATAGTAAATCATTGGCTTGTCATAAACAGGTAACAACTGTTTTGATGTTACCTTTGTAAGTGGATATAGTCTTGTACCGGATCCACCTGCTAAAATAATACCTTTCATATTTTACTCCTTACATTGAACCTTCTCTTTTAAGGACTACTTTTATAGTTTTTAGAATAATTTTCGCATCATAACCTAATGACCAGTTTTGGATATACTGTGTATCAAGTTTTACTACTTCTTCAAAATCGGTAATGTCACTTCTGCCACTAACCTGCCACAAGCCTGTAATACCCGGCTTTGTAGAAAGTCTTGCTCTATGGTGAAGTTCATACTTCTGCACTTCATTAACTGTTGGTGGTCGAGTACCGATTAAACTCATATCACCCTTTAGTACATTTAAAAATTGAGGAAATTCGTCAAGGCTTGTATTTCTTAAAATATTACCTATTCCCTTCTTAGTTGTACCATCCGGTAACTTTTCAAAACCAATAATTCTTGGGTCTTCATCCATTTTAAACATAAGACCGTCACCAACTTTATTGTGTTCTTCAAGTTCCTTTTTTCTTTCCTCAGCATCCATATACATACTACGGAATTTATACATTTTAAAGGTTTTACCGTTTTCACCAACTCTTTCTTGAGCAAAAAATATTGGACCGGGATCTGCCTTTTTAATTAATGGACCGATTATAAGTGTTACTATCCCTGTTAAAACACAACCAATAATACCAACTACAATATCAATCAGTCTTTTAACAAGCAGTTGGAAAGGTGAGGCATAGTTAATTGCAGTAGTTAGTACAGTATAACCTGCCATATGTTCAACAAATTGTTTTCTACCTAATGTATTATTTTCGTTAAACAACTTAATGTGAGTGATAACACCCATTTCTTCAAACATATCAACTAGGAATGTTGGGTAAGGTTGTTCTTGGTCTAAATTGATAAATACTTCATCAACCCAGTTTTTGCAAACAAACTCATATACATCATCGCTATTTGCAACAATCTTTACACCATCTATATATTCACCTTTTAAATCCTTGTCAATAACAGAAATACCAACTATGTTATACCTTTGATAATTTTTATTTCTGATATTGTCAAGTACGGTTTCCATTAAACTTTCTGTTGTAACAATAAATAGCTTTCTTTTGCCACCGTTAGTTGCTCTTTTAGTTAGAAACAATTTCCACAAACATCTAACAGTAAAAGTAATTACAACATAGAATACAAACATCAATAGCAGCAAGTATCTATTGTAATAGTTTGTTGTATCTGTAATATAGATTGAAATAATAGAAAGTAATGCAACCATTATCGAGTGCTTAACCGTTATAGAAATTTCTTTAAACAAATCTCTCTGTATTACATTTCTGAAGGTCTGATAAAAAACAATAACTGCACTATCAATTAAAGTTACAACAAGTAATGCATTGTTATAAAATGTATTTCCATAAGGGTTTTGCCCTTTAAAAATTATTAAATATGAAAATAAATAAGCCAAATGTAAGCAAAATAAATCTAACAATAAAAAGTCAAAATGCTTTCGCCAACTTTGATAACGCTTTTTATACACAATATCCCTCCAACAAACTATTCCACAAATCACCTTAAATGCCTATTGTATCTACATTTTTAGACACAATAATACATATAATATTATACAAAAAAATCATTATTCTTTCAATGTATCGAATAACCAAAATAATGTAAATTATTATAAATATTTATTGATATTTGACTATAAGTAGTTATATCGTCAAAGATATATACTAAAAAATGGCAAAAGAAAAGGATATCTACAACCAGATACCCTTATAAATTATATTAAATTCCAACATAATGGACTTCATCCACTATTTTACCGTTAAAGTAATATACTCTAGGAATTCTCTTACTAACATCACAAACAAACTCATAGTTAAATGAACCGGCTGTTTCGGCTACTTCTTCACAAGATAAGAATTCATCACCATCTTTACCTACTAAAGTAACTGTATCTCCAACCTTAACATTCGGAATATCTGTAACATCTATCATAAACTGGTCCATACAAACTCTACCAATAATATTAGCTCTCTTACCGTGAATAAGAACTTGACCTTTGTTACTTAGTGAACGAGGATAACCGTCAGCATAACCAACAGGAACAGTTGCAACTATTGTATCCTTATCAGCAACATAAGTACCACCATAACCAACTGCAACACCTTTGCAGATAGTCTTAACAAATGAAACAGAAGTTTTTAGTTCCATAGCCGGAATAATCTTAAAATCTTCTTCTCTCATTTCGTGACTAGGATATAGACCATAGTTGATAATACCACTACGAACAATATTTAGGTTCATATTAGGTAATTCCATAATAGCTGCTGAGTTGCTAACATGGCAATTCTTAAGCTCTATTCCCTCATTCTCCAGCTTTTCTTTAAAGTTCATAAATCTGTTATACTGGTCAATAGCAATACTTTTATCAACTTCATCAGCTCTGTATAAATGAGTAAACATACCGTCAATCTTAATATTAGGCAATTTTGCAATTTCCTTAATAACTTCAACACTTTCATCAGTATCGGCAAAACCAATTCTGCTCATACCTGTATCAAGTGCCAGGTGACATATTGCAAACTTATTCATCTTTACTGCTGTATCAGAAAAGTTCTTAGCCATATCATAAGAGAAAATTGCAGGAATTAAATCATAGTTAATTACATCTTCATACTGTAACTTATCGGTATATCCCAAAAGATTAATAGGCTTTGTAAAACCTGCTACTCTAAGGTCAACACCTTCCTCTACAACTGCAACTGCATATCTATCAATTAAGTCGTCACAATACTTTGCAATTTGTTTTGCACCATGACCATAACCGTCAGCCTTGATAACTGCCATTAACTGAGTACCTTCTTTGATACTGTCTTTAACTAACTGAAAGTTATGATGGATTGCATCTAAATTTATATTAGCTTTTGCTCTATAATATTTTTCCATTGTAAACACTTCTTTTCGTTTATTCTTTATAATTATACATTTCCAAACAAGGATAATCAAGTTTATTTAAGTTTTTTATTTAACTACTTTTATATTTCAGATTTTTGTACTATAATATTCTAAAAATATAAGGCGCATTAACCTCTATAAACCCTCGACTTTTTCTATTAAATATGTTAAAATTTATTATATATGAAACTGAGGAAAAGATATGTTATTAGTAAATTTTTTTGATTTTATATGTAAAAAATTTGGAAGAAGTTTCTTTATAATTTTTAAGATAATTATTCCATTTCTTGCAATGCTGGTACCGATTGACCAAGTGTGCAAATGGCTGATGATTTCTTCTTCCAAAGTTACTGCGTTAATTTTATATGCTTGTTTTTTAGCAATGCTTATTTTTGTACCAAAAATAGCATCGGTTGTTGAGTTTATTGTAATAGGACTTGCATTTATTCTGTGCTTTTCTTTAGGTTCAGTTACCCATTTATTCGGATGGACAGTTATGATATTTGCCGGAATATTTCTATTCTTTAAGGTTCTATTTTTCCTAGCTATGCTAATTAAACAAGCAAATTCTAATATAGAAATGGATAGTAAAGAGTGATATGCAAAATTTAAATTTTGCAAAAGGAGAAAATTATGGTTGAAACATTTATTTTAAATACCGACCCACTAGATAGCAGAGAACTATTTGAACAGTTACTGGAACAGGTTGATGACACTAGAAAAGAAAAAATATTAAAATTAAGAACCTTTACAAAGCAAAAGCAATCTTTAGGTGCAGGACTACTAATAAAAAAATATGTTGGGGATATTCATTCTCTAAACAAAAACGGCAAGCCTAAAAACAACAATACCGAATTTAACATTAGTCATAGTGGTAAGTATGTTGTACTGACAAAAGGCGGTACAGAGCCTGTGGGTGTTGATATTGAACTTATGCAAAGAGGTAACAAGCATATTGCACCAAGATTTTTTACACTTGATGAATGTGTACAAATTGACCGTAGCTATGACCCTGATAAAACATTTACACAGATTTGGACTTTAAAGGAAGCATTTCTAAAATGCATTGGTTCAGGTGTTGGCAAAGATTTAAAGAGATTTACAATTCATATTGATGATGAAAAAATCAGAATTGACAACAGAATCAACAGAAATTTCTACTACTTTAAGGAATATGATGTTTCCGGTTATAAACTTTCTGTTTGTAGTGAAGATAACAGATTTTCGGAAACTTTGGAAGATGTTACCGATGAAATCTTTAAATTAGAAGAAACTAAATAATCAACAACAAAAGTAATGGCACTTCATTTGAAGTGCCATTTTTGTATTTATATTGATTTTTGATTAAACTCTTCTTTTCCAAGTTGATGGAATTAATAGAATCATCATAGGAAAAATCTCAAGTCTACCGGCAAGCATATCGAAAGAAAGAACAATCTTGCTTAAAGCAGATAAATGTGCAAAGTTAGAAGTTGCACTAACACCATCCATACCAGGACCAACATTGTTAAAACAAGTAACTACTGCTGTAAAAGTAGTTACAAGGGATTCACCCTCAATGCTGACAAGCAATGTACTTGCTAAAAGAATAAACACATAAATAACAAGGTATGTGTTGATACCCTTTAGAATACTGTTATCAACACTTTTTTTGTTTATTCTAACACTCATAACCTGTCTAGGGCGTACCATTTGCTTAATATCTCTTATCATCTGCTTAAAGTAAAGTACAATTCTTGTAACCTTAATACCACCGGCAGTAGAACCTGCCATACCACCAACAAACATTAAGCTGATCAGTATTACCTTAGAAAATACAGACCATTGCTCAAAATCGGCAGTTACAAAGCCTGAGGTACTGACTATGGAAGCAACTGTAAAGTAAGAATCTCTAAAGGCAGTTTCAAATGCCATTTTACCTGTTGAAAGTAAGTTAACACATATCAAAACGACACTTGCAGTTACCATTCCTAAATAAACCTTTAGTTCAGTATCTTGGAATACAGCCTTAAACTTTCTTAGTATCATAAAGAAATATAGGTTAAAATTTACACCGAACAATAACATAAATGTTGCAACCACATATTCAACATACGGACTGTGATAACCGGCAATAGATGCACCCTTTACCGAGAAACCACCTGTACCGGCAGTTGCAAAAGCAGTAACAACACTGTGATAAAAGCCAATGCCGGAGAACATTAACATAACAATCTCCAGTGCAGTTAAGATAAAGTATAGAATATAAAGAATTCTGGCTGTATCAGTTAGCTTACTAACAATTTTACCGGCTTTAGGTCCCGGAACTTCGGCTCTCATTAGGTGCATTGCCTGACCGTCACCCTGAGGTACAATAGCCATTAAGAATGTAATAACACCCATACCACCTATCCAGTTAGTAAAACTTCTCCAAAATAATAATCCATAAGGATTACCCTCAACCTTAGTTAAGATTGATGAACCGGTTGTGGTAAAACCGGAAACTGTTTCAAAAAATGCGTCAAGATAGTTAGGTATCATACCTGAAATAACAAATGGTAAACAACCAAATGCTGACATAAATATCCACGCAAGACCACAAATCATAAAACCCTCTTTAGCAAGAAGCATTTTATTCTTTGGGGTTTTCACACCAAAAGCAAGTCCAATACTAACTAAAATAACTATTGGAATCAAAAATGCAATCAGTGTATCATATTCACCATAAATAATAGCAACGATAAGTGGAAGTATCATCAAAGCACCTTCCATAAACATTATCTTGCCAAGTACATTTACTACTGCTCTGTAATTCATACAAATATATCCTCGATTGAACGAATTGATTTACTCTTAGTAACAATGATAATTGAGTCACCGGCCTCAATTGTATCATCACCGTTAGGGAAAATAATCTTTTTCTTTCTGCTAATTGCTGCAACAAGAATGTCTTTCTTAAACTTTAAAGTGTGAATTGGCTTTCCTAAATAATCAGCATCATTTGGAGTAACAAACTCAATAGCCTCAATTCTGCCACCCATTAGTTTATATAGGTTTCTAATCTGGTCACTATTAGCATTAAGCTTTGCTCTTAAATACTTAACAATAGTAGAAGAAGTTACCTGACTAAGTGAAATCGCACTTTCTCCCATTACCTTCTCATAAAGTTGGAAAAACTCAGGTTCATTAATTTTAGTTACTTGCTTATGAACATGCAAGTTCTGTGCATACATAGCGACAAGGAAATTAGCCTCATCGCTGTCTGTAACAGTAACAACTGCATCACATCTGTCAATGCCTTCTTCAATAAGAAGTTTATGGTCAGCAGAGTTACCAAGTACAATTCTGGCCTCAGGAAGATGACCGGCAAGGAACTTACATCTGTCACTGTTCTTTTCAATAATAGTAACATCAATACTCATCTTTGCAAGAATTGCAGAAAGATAAAAGGCAATCTTTGAACCACCGATTATCATAACATTCTTAACCTTATCCTTTAAGATTCCCATACCCTTTAAGAAGTTTACAACTTGCTTATGGATACCGGTAATATAGATATTATCCTTTTCTCTGATTATAAAGTTACCGTTAGGGATAAATACCTCTTCACCACGCTTTACGGCACAAATTAGGAATTCATTACCGTAAATCTGAGAAATCTCATAAATAGGTTTATCAATAATATTGTTACCTTCTTTGATAGATATTTCAATCATATCAATTTTGCCATTAGCAAAGGTTTCATAATTAGTTGCAGTAGGGAATTTTAGAATTCTGGAAATTTCCGAAGCAACACTCATATCAGGGTTAACCATCATAGAAATGCTAAGTTCATTTCTCATAAAGTCAATCTGATTAACATACTCAGGACTTCTAACTCTTGCGATAGCATGTCTTGCACCCATTTTTCTTGCAATTAAACAAGAAAGGATATTTATTTCATCAGAATATGTTGTAGCAATTACAAGGTAAGCGTTCTCAACTCCTGCTTCTTTCAGAGTATCACACTGAGTACCGTTACCAAGTACACCGTTGACATCTTGTTCATCAACAACTCTGTCAACTCTCTGTTCATCAATATCTACCACAACAACATCATAGTTTTCTTCTCTCAGGCTGCTAATAAGGCATTTGCCTATCTTACCAGCACCGATTACAATAACATTCATTACACAATACCCCTGTAATTTGTAATTTGTAATTTATAATATACCAGTATTATTATATCACTATGAAACAAAAAATCAAACCTAAAAAGTCCCAATATAACAGAAAAGTTATTACAGTTTTGGAACATTTTCTACAATTGTCGCTTTTTTATTGACTTAATCTATTTTATTTGTTAAAGTAAAGTTAAATATGTACTATTAAGGAGGTATATTAATTTTGAAAAAGTTTTTAACTATTTTATCTATTGTGACTTTATCCTCTGCACTACTAGTATTTGCAGGTTGTAGTACAGATAATAACAGCAGTTCAAGTAGCGAACCTAAAGAACCTACTGTAACAGTTTCTCAGTCTGTATCATTCAGCTTTAAGGCAACCTCATCTACAAAGGCTACAACAAAGCCATCAACTACTAAGAAAACAACTAAACCTTATACACAGCCAACAACTAAGTATGTTGCTCCTACTACTCAGTATGTAGCACCTACAACACATTATGTTGCTCCAACTACACAGTATGTAGCACCTACTACAAAGTATGTTGCTCCAACAACAAAGTATGTTGCACCAAGCAGTAACCGACTAACTGCAAGTGAAGTTAGCAAAATGTCTAAGACAGAAATTCAGAACAAAATCAACGACATTTACGCAAGTTATGGTTACATATTCAAAACAAAGAGTATTCAAGCTTATTATGAAAGTCAGTCATGGTATGTACCAAGATACACTTCAGAAACAACTGTTGAATCACTCTTTAGTGCAGATGACAACTACAACAAAAACCTACTGGCACAATACAGATAAAAACATTAGGGCAAGTTTTTACTTGCCCTTTTTTATTGACAACAACCTATAAAACTAATAAAATATGCTTATAATATTAGTAAAACATTACGAGGTTTATTATGAACGATTTTGTAAGAGTAGCCTCTGCCGTAATCAAAACTACTGTAGCAGATACTACAAAAAATACTGAAGAACATATTAAAATGATGGAAAAGTCAAGTAGTGAAAATGTTGACATTACTGTTTTTCCTGAATTATCTATTACAGGTTACACTTGTCAAGACCTATTCTTCCAGAAAGAACTACTTGACAAAACATATTCAAGCCTAATTGAAATTAAGAAAAAGTCTGAAAGGCTAAAGGGTATCTTTGTTGTAGGTGCTCCTATCAAGCACAAAAATCAACTTTTCAACTGTGCCGTTGTAATTTCTAAGGGTACTGTTTACGGTATTGTACCTAAGACTTATTTACCTAACTACAATGAGTTTTACGAAAAAAGATGGTTCAGTACAAGTATGGACACAGAAGACAGTTTTATTAACTTTGATGGTGAAGAAGTACCATTCTCACAAAATGTATTTGATGCAAATGGTTTTACATTTGGTGTAGAAATTTGTGAAGACCTATGGACACCTGTTCCACCATCAACTGTACTTTCTATGTCAGGTGCTGAAATTATCCTTAACCTATCAGCAAGTAATGCACTTATTGGCAAAAGAGATTATGTAAACTCAATGGTTAAACAAAACAGTGGTAGCAACATTGCAACATATGTATATTGTTCAGCCGGTTCAGGAGAAAGCACCCAAGACCTTATTTACAGTGGTCACTCAATTATTTGTGAAAACGGTGTTATCTTAAAGGAAAACAAAGAAATTATTGAAAACAACTACCTACTGATTACAGATACAGATTTAGGCAAAATTCGTTTTGACAGATTAAAGAACAAGTCATATAAAGACTGTATCACAAACAATATGTTTTCCACATTTGACACAGTAAATGTGGATTATTTAAGCGATAATGAGATTGTATCAAATGGTGAAATGTACTACATTGACAAAACACCATTTGTACCGTCAAGCAATAGCAAGAAACTTGAAAGATGCTTAGAAATTTTCTCAATGCAAGTTGAGGGACTAAGAAAGAGAATTTCTGTTATTGGTGGCAAAATGGTTGTTGGTGTAAGTGGTGGTCTAGACTCTACCCTAGCACTACTGGTTTGTGGTGAAGTTTGTCGCAGAATGGGCAAACCAATGACTGATGTTGTTGGTGTTACAATGCCTTGTTTCGGTACAACTGACAGAACATACAACAATTCCCTTGACTTAATGAGAACACTGGGCATTACTACAATGGAAATTCCTATTGCAGACAGTTGTCGTCAGCATATGAAGGATATTGGTCACAACGAAGAAGTACACGATATTACTTACGAAAATGTACAAGCAAGAGAAAGAACTCAAGTACTGATGGATGTTGCCAACAAGGTTGGTGGTATTGTTGTAGGTACAGGTGACCTTTCAGAACTTGCACTTGGTTGGTGCACATACAATGCCGACCATATGTCAATGTACGGTGTTAATGCCTCAATTCCTAAAACACTTATTAAGTGGATGATTGACGCAGTTGCAAAGAACAATATCTTTAAAGACAGTACTGCTACTCTTGAAGATATTATTGACACACCGATTTCTCCGGAACTTTTGCCTCCTACTAAAGATGGCAAAATTGCTCAGAAAACAGAAGAAAAGGTTGGTCCGTATTTGCTACACGACTTTTTCTTATACTATGTTCTTCGTTTTGGCTTTAGACCAAAGAAAATTTATTCACTTGCAGTTACTGCTTTTGACGGTGAATTTGACAAGGACACAATTAAGAAATGGTTAAAAACATTCTATCATAGATTCTTCACTCAGCAATTCAAGAGAAGTTGCCTACCTGACTGTGTAAAGGTTGGTTCAGTTTGCTTATCTCCAAGAGGTGATTGGCGTATGCCAACAGACTCAAGTGCAAAGCTATGGCTTGATGAGGTTGAAAGTTTATAATTTAATAATAAGCATACTAAAAGGGTTGCACAGAAGTGCAACCCTTATTTTTATACTAATTATATTTTTACTGTTCTTCTGTTAAGTCAGGTAACTGTAAGCAATATTCGTAAAAATCCTTTAGGCTACCTTGCTTATAACCACTAATATCAACATTATCTCTGTTAATAAGGTCATCGGTAACAAGGAATGTTTCCATACCGATTGTAGCAGATATCATATCTTCTCTAACATCATTACCAACCATCAAAGTTTCTTCCGGTTTACATTTTGCCATTTCACAAGTTTCAATAAAGTACTTTGGGTTTGGCTTACAATACTTTGAATTTTCATATGTAGTAATTACAGAAAAATCGTTTTTATCAAGACCTGCCCACTTTACTCGTCTTTCTGTTGCGATTTTTGGGAAGAATGGGTTTGTTGCCATTACTGTGTTATAACCTTTTCTTCTAACCTCATCAACAATTTTTCTTGAATATGGGTTTACTGTTGTAGCCTCTTTTGTTAGGATAAATTCGTTTTCGTAGTAACCGTTAAACATAGGAATATCGTTGATAATCTCAGGTCCAACCATTGTTGCAACCTTGTTCCAAAAGCACATTTTGTTTGACATAGCACCTTGGTTTTGATACATAGCCTCCATACCACCAAGTAATGCTTTTCGTAATGTTTCAGGACTCATTTCTATATAAGGGCATACTGCCTCTGCCATTGAAGAAAAATAAAGTTTCATAAACTTTTTCATATCCATAGGAAGCATAGTTCCATCCAAATCTAAGAATATATTTTTAATCATCTATCTCTCTCCTTCTCCATAAACTAATTTGCTTTCATATTAACATATTCTGCACGAAGCTTACTGTAAGCAAATCTCTGACTACTATAAATACTGTAATAGCCTGAAAGCATATAACTAATACAAACTGCCACAACATAAAAGGCAGTTCCTTCTCCACCAAATAGTTCTATGCTTAAAAGTATTGATGCAATAGGACAGTTTACAACACCACAAAATACTGCCACAATGCCAACTGCTGCACCGAATGTAGGGTCAAGTCCTAAATGTGCACCAATAGCACAACCAAATGTTGAACCAATAAACAAAGTAGGAACAATCTCGCCACCTTTAAAGCCGATAGCCATTGTTACTGCTGTAAAAATCATTTTCAAAATAAAGTCATAGTAATTTGCATGACCTTCATTTACTGCTGTTACAATAGTCTTTGCACCAAGGCCTGTATATTCATCACCAAAAATCATAGCCAATGCTATAAAAATAACACCACCACACAACATTCTAATGTAGGGGTTTTTAAATAATTTGGTTAATCCTTCCTTAGTATATTTCATTATTAAACAGAAAAGAATACTAATAAAGGCACATAGAATTGCAAGTCCACCTGTTTGTAACATTGAAACAAGTGAAAGGTGTGGTACTTTCGGTGGGTTGTAAGGCAAAGTAAAACCTTTGAACAAGTAGCTTATTGCATAGGCTACAAGACTTGATACAACACAAGGTACGAATGCTGAGTAGTAAAGCACACCAACGGCTATTACTTCCATAGCAAAGAAAGCAGCAGTTAATGGTGTACCGAAAAGTGCTGAGAATAAAGCACCCATACCACACATAACGGCAACATTCATATCCTTTTGACTAAGTCTGAAAATTCTACCAACCTGAGCACCGATACTACCACCTAGCTGAAGTGCAGCACCTTCTCTACCGGCTGAACCACCAACCAAGTGAGTAAGAACTGTACTAATAAAAATCATAGGTGCAATAATAATAGGCACACCTTTTAGGTGTCTGATTGAATGTAATATTAAATTAGTACCACCGTCACCTGAAAGTTTTGCTTTGTCATACATTAAAACAATCAGTAAACCAAGCACAGGCATTAAGAATAAAAGTGCCGGATACTGCTGGTGCAAATCTGTTACATAGGAAATACTTTTGTTAAAAACAACTCCTATAAATCCACCCAAAACCCCGGTGATGGAAGCAATGATAATCCACTTAACAAAAATTCCGGCGTATAAGAAAATACGCATAATCTTCATTTTTGATATCCAAAAAAACTTTTTCAAATTTTCATCTCCAATGGGACAATTATACCACTAATATTAGGTATTATCAATTATAAAAGTTAAAACCTTTAATTTTTTCAGTATTTATGCTATTATATAAAGGAAGATTAATATGAAAAAAATCGTACTTGTTGGCACAGGAATGGTAGGTATGAGCTTTGCTTATGCTTCCCTTAACCAAAATTTATGTGATGAGTTTGTGCTTATTGACATTAACAAAGAAAGAGCAATCGGTGAGGCTATGGACTTAAACCATGGTTTAGCCTTTTCAAATTCTTCAATGAAAATCTATTCAGGGGAATATACCCATTGTAGCAATGCAGACATTGTTGTAATTTGTGCCGGTGCTCCACAAAAAAGTGGAGAAAAACGACCTGAGTTACTAAAGAAAAATACAGAAGTTTTTAAGTCCATTGTTGCACCTGTATGCGAAAGTGGCTTTAAGGGAATTTTCTTAGTTGCCACAAACCCTGTTGATGTTATGACAAGGGTTACTGCAAAAATCTCAGGATTTCCAAAGTCTAGAGTTTTTGGCACAGGTACAACCCTTGACTCAGCAAGACTTAGATACCTTCTAGGTGATTATTTTGGAATTAACCCAAGGAGTGTTCACGCATATGTTATGGGTGAACATGGTGACACAGAGTTTGTACCTTGGAGTCAGGCACTGTTATCCACAAAATTAGTTGATGATGTGCTACAGGATAATCCAAACACCTTTAAGAAAAGGGATATTGAGAGAATTGAGGCTGAGGTTAGAAACTCAGCTTACAAAATCATTGATGCAAAAGGTGCAACATACTATGGAATCGGTATGGCAATTGTGCAGATTTGTAGGGCAATTTTACAAAATGAAAATTCAGTTCTCACTGTTTCTTGTTGCTTAAACGGTTGTTACAATCAAGAAAAAATTTATGCCGGTACACCGGCTATAATAAACCAAAGTGGTGTAAAGTCACTTATTGAACTTTCACTAACTGATACAGAAATGAAAAAACTTCAAGAAAGTTGTGATGCTCTTGAAGATTACTTTAAAAGTATTAAGATGTAGGTGGTATTATGGAAAATATTGAGAAATTACAAGAAATAATCGATAATAGTAATAACATTGTTTTCTTTGGTGGTGCAGGTGTTAGCACAGAAAGTGGTATTCCTGACTTTCGTTCTGTTGATGGGTTGTACAACTTAAAATACAAATACCCACCTGAACAAATTATCAGCCATACATTTTTCCAATATAAACCTGAAGAATTCTACAGATTTTACAAGGACAAAATGATGTGCCTAGATGCTAAACCTAACAAGGCACACACTTTCCTTGCTAAGTTAGAAGAAAAAGGAAAACTTTCTGCCGTTGTAACTCAGAACATTGATGGACTTCATCAAGCCGGTGGCAGTCATACTGTTTATGAGCTACACGGTAGCATACATAGAAACTACTGTACAAAGTGTCACGCATTTTATGATGCTGAATTTGTAAAGAACAGTAAAGGCCTTATTCCTAAATGTACAAAGTGTGGTGGAATTATCAAACCTGATGTTGTGCTATATGAAGAAGGTCTTGATGATGAAATCGTAACAAATGCAATTAATGCTATTTCTAACTGTGACACACTTATTATTGCAGGTACCAGCCTTGTGGTATATCCGGCAGCAAGTTTTATCAGATACTTTAAAGGCAATCACCTTGTACTGATTAATCTTAGCGAAACATCAGCTGACAAAATGGCTGACCTAGTTATTCACGGCAAAGTTGGAGAAGTACTATCTCAAATTAAAATTTAATAAAACAAATGCACTTTGAAAAAAGGCAAAGTACATTTCATATATATAAACCTCACAAACTTTATTGGAAAGAGAAAAGAAAGGGAGATTTATATGACAAACAAAATTCTTAATGGAATAAGAAAGATTAAGCCACTAAATATATTGGTGCTGACATTAGCCGGTATTATAAACGCCTTTGGTGTTACATTGTTTTTAGCACCGGTTAAGCTATATGACAGTGGTATTTCCGGTACATCAATGTTGATTTCACAAGTAACACCTGAATGGTGTAGCCTTTCTCTTATTCTTATTGTGCTGAATATTCCTATATTTTTATTTGGCTTAAAAAGAGAAGGTGCAAGTTTTACTTTTTACTCAATTTACACCGTTATTATTTATTCTGTTTCAGCATACTTAATAACCGATGTGCTTCCTATTGATGTTAGCCTAGTATCACCACTAGCCGGTACAGATTTATTTTTATGTGCTATATTCGGTGGTGTAATCTCAGGTTGTGGCAGTGGTCTTGCACTTAGATTTGGTGGTGCAATGGACGGTATGGAAATTATTGCAGTTGTATTTGCAAAGAAGTTAAACCTTTCTATCGGCACATTTGTAATGATTTTCAATGTTATTCTTTACATAATATGTGGTTTGGTAATTAACTCTTGGGTACTGCCACTTTATTCAATCGTTACTTATGCAGCAGCACTAAAAACAATTGACTTTATTATTGAAGGTTTTGACCGTTCAAAGGCAGCTTTCATTATTACTACAAAACCTAGAGAAGTGTGTAAAGCACTTTCAGATACTTTTGAAAACGGTATCACTACTGTTGATGCTAAGGGTTATTATTCCAACTCAAAAAAGACAATGATTTACTATGTTGTTAATCGTTTTCAAGTTGGTAAAATGAAAACTATCGTACATAACATTGACCCTAAAGCATACATTTCACTGAATGATGTGGCAGATATTTTTCCGGCTAATAAAAATGATAACGGAAGTAATAATTCCGTTGATGAAACTCCTACCAATACAGAAACCCCAACCCTAGAGGAAGAAATCAAAACCGATTTGTCAGAAAAATTAGGCTGATTTTAGTTTTTATTTTATGGTACAAATTAGGGTTTGTAGGGCTAAATGCAAAATGTTAAATTTTAGCAAATAAGGCCCCCTTGTGTAAAGGGAGCTGTCGCTTGTAAATTGGAAGAATGACAATTTACTCTTAAAGAGCGACTGAGGGATTGTT
>NZ_JBBMEY010000008.1:0-64375 GCF_040096285.1 Ruminococcoides intestinihominis
GGTATGGCATTCGCAAATGCATTCCTAGGTGTATGTCACTCAATGGCTCATAAGCTAGGTGCTTACCATCACCTACCACACGGTATTGCAAATGCCCTACTAATCGACCTAGTAATCAGATTTAATGCTGCAGAATGTCCAAGAAAGATGGGTACATTCAGCCAGTATGCTTACCCACACACAATGAGAAGATATGCTGAATTCGGTGAATACCTAGGCGTAAAGGGTAAGAATGATGAAGAAAAGGTAGAAAACCTAATCAAGATGATTGACGAGCTAAAGGAAAGAGTTGGCATTAAGAAGACAATCAAGGATTACGGCATTGAAGAAGATAAGTTCCTAGAAACACTAGACAGTATGTGTGAAGATGCATTCGATGACCAGTGTACAGGTGCTAACCCAAGATACCCATTAATCTCAGAAATTAAGGAAATGTATCTAAAGGCTTACTATGGTGAATAATTTAAGATTTTAATTATCGCTAATTAAAACTTAGTTAACCAAGTAAACAACAAATAAATGTGCAAACTAAAGTAAAACTGATAATAAGTTCTATTTTGTGTGTCTTTAATAGAATAACATTGTTGTCAGTATGCTTTAGTTTTGTACTTGAATATTTTGGTTTCCGTAAACCAATAAATAAAAAGTCTAAAAGAAGAATAATCTCAGCAAATAAAGTATTCAATTAGATTTATGAAATACAAAACCCCTCACAATTGTGAGGGGTTATTTGTATATATAATCATTTTCTGTTTTTCTTTAAACAGTTTTTGTCAAATTCAGGGTTAAAGGCATAGAAGTTTTTACAGTCAAGTCGGTCAGTTAGTATTCGTAAGTTTTCACCAAATCGCTGATAGTGTACAACCTCTCTTTCTCGTAAGAACCTAATCGGGTCAATAACATCCGGGTCATCACAAAATCTTAGTATGTTGTCATATGTTGACCTAGCCTTTTGCTCTGCTGCCATATCTTCATGCAAGTCGGTTATTGCGTCACCTTTTACTTGCATTGACGCTGTTGTATATGGTGTACCATTTGCGTCACAAGGATAAACACCGGTTGTATGGTCAACAAAATAAGCATCAAATCCAGCATCTTTTAATTGGTCTTCTGTTAAGTCTTTAGTTAGCTGATAAACAATAGTGCCTATCATTTCAAGGTGACCAAGTTCTTCTGTACCTATGTCGGTAAGTGTTGCTTGAAGTTCAGGGAACGGCATTGTGTACCTCTGACTTAAATATCTAAGTGATGCACCGAGCTCACCATCAGGTCCCCCATATCCCAAAAGTTATAATTCAAAAACAGAAAAATAACTCAACGGAAGAGAGGGAACGATTGAAGATGATTTTATCGATAAAAGTGCATAGCAATGCGTTTTTTTCCACTTCAGGAGTTGACTTACTTTTAAGAGTAGAGATAATTTCTTTTCTTCTGCTCATTAGTTTTTTCTTCGCTAAAAGGTGGTCTGGCTTAGGCTCTGGTGGTTTATTTTGCTTTTGTAATGAACGTATCTTGCTTTCAATTAACTCTTTTCTCTGCTTAAATTCAGCAAGGTTATAAACACCTTCCTCATAGGCCTCTTTAATTCTTCTTAACTTTGTATTTTCTTTTTCTATCATAAAATCAATGTTCAGTTCTTGTGGTTCTTCATGTGGTTGCTCTTTAGGTTTTAACTGAAAGTCACCACTCTTTAGAGTATCATCAATAGCATTAATAACAACCTCGTTTAGCCTATTAACTTGAATTGAATGTGATACATTACAAGTGCCATGTGCATACTTTATACACTGTAAACTATTACAAGCCAATGAAAGAGTAGCACCACAGTTAGAACACTTAACAAGACCTTTAAGCATATAATCCTTGCCATTTTGTCTGTCAGTAATGTAAGGTCTGTATTTTGCTTTGTTTTCGTCTAACTTTTTTTGGACCTTATCAAATATGTCAGTATCTATAATAGGCTGATGAATACCATCAACAATCATTATATCTTTATCATCATAATTTCTCCTGGTTCTTCGCTTAGGGTTCCAACGAATTTTGCCTATGTAAACCGGATTACGCAAAATGTATTCAATGGTTCTGTTTTCCCAGTTATTACCTCTAGTTGTCTTAATGCCTAGGTCGTTCAGTTCATTGGCTATTGCTCTGCATCCAACACCATTAAGGTACTTGATGAAAATTCTTTGAACAATAGGAGCATTGATAGGGTTGACTTGATACTTCTTATCAACAATATCATATCCAAATGCCGGTATAGATACTGCACCACCTCTGCTGACCTTTTCTGTCATTCCTCGTTTAACTTCTGTGGATAGATTAATAGAGTAGTATTCATCAAACCATTCAATAATTCTCTCTATCAGACTACCAAAAGGACCATCTATAATAGGCTCTGATGTGCTGATAACATCAATGCCACGCTTTTTTAACATACCCTTATAGAAAATAGCCTCTTCCTGATTTCTTGCAAATCGGCTAAACTTCCACACCATAATTGCAGAGAATGGGGAAGGGGTTTGTTTAGCAACTGCTATCATATGGTTAAACTCAGGTCGCTTACTTGCCTTTCTACCGGAGATACCGTCATCACGAAAAATATATTCTTTAGGTATCAAGTAGCCTTTTTGTTTTGCAAATTCTCTAACAACTTTAATTTGGCTATCCGGTGAAAGCTCTGTCTGATCATCTGTGCTAACTCTGATGTAAGCAGCTGCGATTTTTAAATCATCCATTTATTTTGCTCCTTTCTTATCTAAAAAAGGGTGCAAAAATCCCTTGTAAATTATATTGAAAAATTTACAAGGGTATGATACAATATTACTTGCTATGAAATAGTATCATTGCACCCTGTGTAATGATTATCGTCCTTTGGTATTGCCGTACCAGAGGGCGATTTTTTATTATAAATTAAGTGCGTTCTTATAACTCACAATCCATTGTGGTTTATAACCGTTGGAATATTGGAATTTATTATTTTTGATTTCGGCTACTTTTACAAAACCGTTTTCATTATCGTAAAAGATAACTTCATCACAAAGTGGAAGTACAGAGCCAAGTGACTTAATTCTTCTGTCAAATCTGCGTTTAACATCATCAGAAGGAATGTTGTGACCACCCTTTCTAACTCTGTTAGCAATACGGTTTATGCTTTCTTCCATTGAATTAAGACCAACATAGTACATTGTAACATAGTAGCCTTGTTTTCTAGCTTGTTTAATGGTTCGTACAGTTCTATGACCGGCAAGAGTAGTTTCTTGTGTGAAAGAAATATTGTTATCTAGGCAGTAGTCTATTTCTTCTATTGCCTTTTTACCTGCCTTAATGTTATCAAAGTTGTTTTCCTTTGCAATAACATCTGCATCTATAATGTGACCTAGAAGAACATTCTGACCTTCTAGTACACCTCTTAAACTTGACTTGCCTGTACCATTAACTCCAGCTATTAAAATATAATTGTTCATTTTATCACCTTTAACTCTTTAGTAGTTCATCAGTAGATACCTTGAAAATCTCTGAAATGTTGATAATGGTATCTATGGATGGTTCCATTTTCCCTTGTTCGTAATTTGATATTGCACTTCTGCTTAAATGCAACATACTTCCTAACTCAACTTGAGTTAGTTTGTTTTTTAGCCTATATGCTCTAAGGTTGTAAGAAAAAGACATTAAAATTCCTCCTTCTGTGATAAAAATAAGAATTGCATAGTAATTATTAATCATATGTAATATAATTAATATAGGGTGATAATATGAAAAACAAAATTTTACATTTACTAAATATAATAATTTTTAAGTATATATATTTATCTGTTTTGTTCCCGATAGTTGTGATAATAATTATTGATTGCTTGTCAAACTTCAAATTATTTGAAACTTTTATATCACAAAGTTCAAATATGAGTAATTTGGCTGGCATTTCCGGTACTTTTATAGGATTTTTATTAACAGCTGCAACAATATATCTTTCTTTACCTCTAGACAGTAAATTTAAAGTGTGGTTTATAAAACATGAACATCACAAAATATTCGTAAAAAATATTTTGTTTGGAACTATATTTTTTATGGTGCCTATTATATCTTGGATATGTAATTTAGAAATTTTAAATATAATAGGAATATATTGCTTTATAGCTGGTTGTTTAGAAGTACTAGTTTCTATGTACTATATATATCACTTAATAACAAAACAGAAATCATGAATTTATTTCTTTATACAACAATTCAATTTCTTGTTGAAACTTTCTTTTTATAAAATTAATATTTTCTTCTGGGTTACCTTGAATTTCAATAGGTGCACTTCTGTAAAATGTTTTTGATAAAATATCAAAAAATTGTTCTGTACCATCATCTGATTCACCAGATATTTTGTATTTTAAATATTTTCCCCTTTCACTTTCAATCTTATTCAAGTCATTGATGAATTGAGGTCCTGTATGTTTAAATTTGACTGATATTGTCACTTTATCAGCCTCAGCCGATTCTGTTTCTTGATATTGGTTCAAACTTCTAAATGTTTCTTTTGATGTTGATGGATTACATACATATTCTATGCCTTTAACTTTTTTAAATTTTTTTAATGCGTCATCTAAAGAAGTTATGGAATAAGGAATAAATCCAATGTGAAAATTTTCTTGAAGCAAAAATTGATTAATCATTTTAGTAAATTTTCCAGAATGTATGCTTGAAATAATTGAGGTGATGCACTTGTTAATATCAATGTAAAAGAAAGAAAAGTATTCAAAAATAACATTTTGATTAAGATCTTCTTTGTTATCATTGTTTATTACTTTTAATTTTAAAAATTCATCTTTTGGTTCGTCCTCTTTAAGAAATCTACCAAATAAGTGCTTTTCGTCAGATGAAATAATTTCAATTCCAATTTTCATATCTTTAGAACGATATTCTCCTAATTGTGGAAAGCATTTTCTAAACATGCTTTGAAGCATAGATGGATCATCTATCTTATTTGAAAAAAGAGAATAGTCTGGAATTGTTTTGTAAAAATATACGGTTTTTTTAATTGTTTTTGTTGCCATTTTTTTCACTCCTAGTATTGACATAATATGCCAAAATATATTATAATCATACTGAAAGTGAAACAACCACTCTTTACTTTCATATAAGTACTATCTTGTTCCCAGCAAGGTAGTGCTTTTTCTTTTATTATATCCTCAAGTACCAAAACGGTAGTTGAGGTTTTATTTTATATTACTATAAAAACTAATTGCTTTACCTAATATTCTGATTTTTTCAAGTTCTGAACCTTCATAATTCATAACTTTGTAGGTAGGATTTTCAGGACGAAGTTCTATTCTGTTACCGTATTTATATACTTTCTTTAAAGTAGCGTCATTGCCGATAAGAACGGCAGCAATTTCCCCATTTTCAACATCAGGTTGTTCTCTAACAAAAACTATATCACCATCAAATATTCTAGCATTAATCATACTATCACCTTTACAACGCAAAGCAAATGTGCCTTTAGTATCTGTTGGCATAGGAACATAATCCTCAATATTTTCATCAGCGAGAATTGGTTCACCACAAGCAATAGTACCAACTAGAGGGACTAACTTAGTCTTTGGTAGGGGAATAATATTGTCTGCCTTTTGAGTGGTAGGTTCTTGTGTGTCTCTTTCCATTGGTACATTATCAAATCCCATTAACCAAGCTTCATTTACATTTAATGCCTTTGCAATTAAGTATGTGCGAGTTTGTTTTGGTTTGAATTTACCAGACATATATTGGCTCATTGCAGATTTAGGGATTTTTGTTTTATTACAAAGTTCGCTTTGAGTAATTCCCTTTATATCCATAGCTTTTAGTAGTTGTTTGTAAAACTCAGCCATAAATATCACCTCTTTGATTGAATTATATAATATAGTTTAGAAAAAATCAAGAAATATTTGAAAAAAGTTTAGAAAAATTGAAATTTTATGTTGACAATATAAATTTCTTAGGTTATACTAAGTTTAGAAAAACTAAACAAGAGGTGAGATAAGTTGAGTATAGAACCCTATTACCCTAATTTAGAAGCAGAATTTTCTAGAAAAGGTATTAAGAAAAAGCAAATTGCCGAACAATTAGGAATTTCAGAACGAGCATTTAGTAGTAAAATGACTGGCAAAAATGATTTTTGGTTATCTGAAGCATTTGCTATTTATTCATTATTTACTGATGTATCATTCACAGATTTATTTGCCCATAAATAAAAGAGCGAAGTACAAAACTTCGCTCAGCTGGTTAATTATTTTGTTTTTCTTCCGGTTCTAGTTTGTGATAATGCACTACCAGCAACAGATTTGCTAGTCTTACTACTACTATTGCTACGCAAAATCTTTGATGCTTTAGATGCAACACTTTTACTAGTCTGTTTAGTATTAGCCATAGTGTACCTCCTTTCTTAAATTATAGATATATTATACTATATATAGAAATTTAAGTCAAGGAACCACTACATAAAATACTATATATCGATTGTGCATTATTCATAAGGTGTAGTAGTAGAATTACAAATTTAGTTCAAAATATTTCAACTTTTGGGTAAAGTGAATTTGTAGGTACATTAGAAATATTGTTAATAATACACAAATCTTTCTTTTTTTATTATATTAAGGAGGTGAATATAATGCCTAATGAAACTGCATTTAATTATAGTAAATTAAAAGGTAGGATTAAAGAAAAGTGTGGAACTTGTTTTAACTTTGCCAAACAGTTAGGTTGTTCAAACAACACTTTATCTGCGAAAATTAACAACGCTAGTGATTTTTCTCAAACAGAAATTATAAAATCAGTAGATATTTTAGATTTAAAGGTAGAAGATATTTCCACATATTTTTTTACTCCAAAAGTTTAGTTTTCTAAACTTTTAACCTAACAAAAAACTGAATAGAGTGTGTTTCTATCCAGCTATTGCCCAAATTTGTTTACCCAATATTTCTTGCAGGTTTTCACCACATATCAACACACAATATGTTTCTATCAGAAATGTTATTGCTTTGGCAGTATTGGTTCTGCACTAATAGCCTATATGTCAACAACCTTTTAAGGAACACTTTTTGAGGTGGGCATTTTTACGAGTGCCACTCTAGAGTTTACGTGGTCCACACTTAACGCCTCAACAGTTGTTTCACCCCTAAAACATGGGAACTGGCAAATTCAAAAGTTTGGTCAAAAAGACCAGCTCCTTTCTATGCCAATAGGCTAGTCTAATGATACAAATATTTTTGTATTTTGTCAAATAAATTTGGGATAAAACAATGTAAATCAACTGTCCATAATTGGGACTTATGAAAGTAGGTGAAAGAATGGATGATAATATTCTACCACATATTCTAATTGTATTGTTGGTATTGCTGGTGTGTTGCACGATCGTACAAAATTTTATCATGCAGGACACAATTAATGAGCAAAAGGATACTATAGCCATTATGCAGGACACTATAGACACCCAAGAAGACACTATAGCAACTATGCAGGAAATTATAGATATTCTTGAAGAAAGTAGGTGAGAAATTTGGAACTAGTCGGGATAATATTACTTGTATTAGTTATTGTACTGATTGCAAGTTTTATAACTGCAAAAATAATAGCCGTCCATTTCTTTAAGATAATAGACGACTTTTTGACAAGTTATGAAAATAATATTATGGATTTGATTCGTTGGGCAAAGGAGAAAGACAAACATCAATAAAGGATTCTCCTAGTGGAGTGATTTGTGCATATCCTTTATTGAATGCTAACTTATTATTTTCTCCTTTGCAGTGATTAATTTTATCAAATTCTTCTTTTAAGCATTTGTAATATTGTGTTTCAAAAAAGGGTTTATAGTAATCATCATTTGATAAATGCCCACTATATATAGTTTCTATTAAACCTAATCTACTAAGAGATGATATTGAAACATTTTGTAAATCTATATCATCACAGTTTGGATTACTAATAAATAGGTATGAAGTAATCAATTTACTGCGATTTTTATCATCAACAATTTTTAATTGTAGAATAGGATATTGAATTTTAGTTTGAAAAAGTTTGAGATTTTGAGCATCTAATGGTGACATTTGTTTGATAATTTCTGCAAATGAAGGATGAACTTTAGTGGCCATACGATTATCCATTGAATTCACAATTAATTTTTCAAACATGTTTCTGATTTCTCTTTCATCAAGGTAATACTTTGAAGTATCAAGTGCCGGCAAGATGATAGATTCTTTAGGTTCTATTTGATTTTTTTCAGGAATATTATCAACACTATCGGCTAGGGTCTTTTTAAATTCTTCAAGATTCTTTTTACGGATAAGCCTACTTTTTTCAGCTTTTTCATGAAGACCACCAAAACATAAATCGCATAGGTCTCCTAAAGCAGTACCAAAAGACTTGCAAGGTGGATTAGTAAGATTTTTAGCTTGTTCAGTATTAAGAATATTAGAAACAGGGTCAATATTAGGAATATCATTTTTTGACATAATATCTTCCTTTCTTTTAAATATTTCTCTTTCATTTTATAGCTTTTTGATGAAAATTACAAGAATACTGAAAAGTTTTATTGAAAATGTGAAGAAATTAAAAGAATAGGACAATCAAGGCACAACATAACTTTTAGTGAGGTGATGAAATGGCAAAAGAGTTAGCGTATAGGGTATGGGTTAATGATGGTGGTAAGCAGGTGTTGTGGGCAGAAAAGGACCACAACGGCAACAAGACCAATCATCTAACCAAGGAACAAGAACAATGCTATATTAATGGCATATGTTCAAGAATAAGTCAGGGTATGACTGACTATGTGAATAACCATCCTGATTCAGTACTACTGAATTAGGCAAAAGAAAGGAAGTGAAAAAAGTGGGAAGTTTCACTATTGCAGTTATCATACTGGCATTTGTACTTCTAGTCCTAGGTGTTATAGGTTGTCTGAATAAGGCTCACACAGATAATACCAAGTGGCTACAGAATAGCTGGAATGAAGTGATGAACGAACAAAGGCATTTGCTAGAAATGATTAGGGAAAACCAAAATCAGATAGTAAGACTGCTAAGAAAGTTGGAGGAAAAGGACAATGAAAGAAAAGATTAAAGCAGTAGGATTGGCAGTATCAATAGTGGTTACAATCATTGTTTCCTTAGTGCTACATATCAATCTGATGTCAAAGCATGGTGGTTTCTTACTTCTTCCGTTTCTCTACTTTGGTTTTGTGTACATTATGCCACGCATATTGTCTGATATTTTAGCAGACTTCAAAGTTGCATACAGTAGGGAAAACCTCTGTATAACTAAAGACGATTATCAGACAAAGTGTTTTGAAGAGGCACTAGGCACAAAACCGGAAGAAGTTGAACACATTGTTGAGGGCAAAGAAGTATGAACACAAAGTACATTTTTCCGTTGCTATTAATAGCACTTGATGTAGGTGCTGCAATAGTCTATGGCATCAACAAAGACATCAGAATGGCAACATATTGGATTGCAGCTGCAGTTCTTAATATATGTGTGACCTTTTAGGGGGTGGACTGGTTATATTAAATCTTTTTTATCATTATATAATTAATGGCAAAAATAAAAGCCACTAGAGAACTGCAATTCCCTAGTGACCTGAAAGGTGTTCCTATGACGGAACATATTAAAGTAAACTAATTTCATTTTAGATTATCTAAAGTGAAAAGTCAAGGAGGAATTGAAAAATTGGAACAGATTACTTTATCTGAACAACATAAAAGGGCTGTTGAACTTCATCAGAAGATTATTATTTCTGCTAATCTGGCTCAGCAGAACTTATGGGATATGTGTACTTCTCTTAAGTTAATGAGAGATAACAAACTGTATAAAGAGTTAGATTATTCTAACTTTGAGGACTACTGTGAGAATGAAGTGGGTTTTTCAAGAATGCAAGCTCATAAGTATATTTCTATTGTAGAAAATGTAAATACTGAAAATGTAAACTCGAGTTTACATTTAGGAGTAACTAAACTATCATTACTTGCCTCTGTAAGCCAATCACAACAGGCTGAAATAGCCGAAAAAGTTGACCTGGAAAGCATTTCAGTACGAAAGCTAAAGGAAGAAATAGAGACTTTAAAGGCTGAAAAACTTGCAGAGAAAGAAAGTCTTGAACGAAAGAACAATGACCTTAAAAGGGTAGCTGACGAAGTAACAGAGAACAACTCTAAATTAGAGAAAGACTTGTTTTCAGCAAGGAAAAAGCTATCGGTTGCTACTGCCGATAAGGAGTGGTTGCAAAAGAAGATTGATGACCTGGAAAGCCGACCAATAGAAGTTGCAGTTGCCGAAACATCAGACAATGAAAGAAGACTTCAAGAAACAATCAAGTCCCTTGAAAGAGAGAATATCAAGAGGAATGAAGAACTTGAAAGACAGTATCGAGAAGATGAGCAGACAGTAAGAAGAATGCTTGAGAAAGAAAAGCAAGATGCACTTGATGATTTAACCGAAGAATATGAGAGCAAAATCAAGGACCTTCAGTCAAAGTCAAGGGTAAAGCAGTCAGACGGTACAGAGGCTTTTCAAGTGTGGAAACTGGTAGCAATGAAAGCATTAAGTAATATCCACAGAATTATTCTTATGAATGGAAGTAACAGACAAATGCAGAATATTTTTCACAGAGAAGTTTGTGAAATCAATGCTAAGATAGATGGCATTTTTGCAGAATGTAAATAATGAAAATGTGCAATCGATTGCACATTTTGAACATTGAAAACTAGAAAACAGGAGGAAGTAAAATGTCAAAACTTTATGAACTGTCAACAGATTTTCAGAATCTATTTGATATGTTTGAAGAAATTAATAACTGGTCACCGGACACAGACGCAGATGGACAACCTATTGACAGTGAGGGCAATGTAATTGAAAACCCTACTGCATACAAGGTGCAAATGCTTAACGGTTGGTTTGATACCCTAGAAGGTATTGAGGGTGAATTTGAAATGAAAGCAGAGAACATTGCTGCCTTTATCAAGTCACTAAAGGCTCAGTCAGACATTCTTAAGAATGAGGAAACTGCACTTAAGAAACGCAGAGACACTAAGGATAGACAGATTGAAAGTCTAAAGACTTATCTACTTAATCAGATGAAAGCAATAGGCAGAAAAAAGATTGATATGCCTAAGGCAGTTATCTCAATTCGTAACAATGCACCTTCACTTGTAGTTGATGATGAACTTGAATTGATTAATTGGGCAGAAGAAAATGATATGGACAGTTTTCTTAATTATCAACTGCCTAAGATTAAGAAGTCGGAAGTGAAGAAAGCTTGTAAGGATAATATGAATATTCCGTATGTACATATGGAAAGTAAAGAGTCACTAACTATTAAATAAGGAGGATATTATGGGATTACCGGTTTTAATTTTAGGTTTTTCAGGTAGTGGTAAGTCAGCATCACTTAGAAACTTTGCTCCTGACGAACTGGCACTTGTAAATGTAAATGGTAAACCACTACCATTTAGAAATAACTTTAAGTCAGTTATTTCATCAGATGATTACAAAACTATTGAA
Source organism: Ruminococcoides intestinihominis (assembly GCF_040096285.1). Taxonomy (NCBI): domain Bacteria; kingdom Bacillati; phylum Bacillota; class Clostridia; order Eubacteriales; family Oscillospiraceae; genus Ruminococcoides; species Ruminococcoides intestinihominis. Next base: position 11,515 of record NZ_JBBMEY010000008.1, read on the forward strand.
AGCTTTATTAAGAGTACAAAGGCAAAGTCTATAGCCATTGATGATACTCAGTACCTTATGGCCAATGAGTTTATGCGTAGATCTACAGAGAAAGGTTATGATAAGTTTACGGAAATAGGCAAGAATTTTTGGGAACTTGTAAAGATGACTGAATCATTACCAAGTGATACTATTGTTTATTTCTTAAGTCATATTGATGTGGATGATAACGGTAGGCAAAAAGCCAAAACAATAGGAAAACTTCTTGATGAAAAGATTACTGTTGAGGGTATGTTCACAACTGTATTAAAGACTGCCGTAGTGGATGGTAAGTATTATTTTGCTACTCAAACAGATGGTAATGATACTTGTAAAAGTCCTATGGGGTTATTTGATACTATGTTGATTTCTAATGATTTAAAGATAGTAGATGAGGCACTTAGAAACTATTACTATATGACAGAAGAAAAGCTTTGTGAAGTGTGCAAAAAACCTATTGTGTCTGATGGTAAAAGAACAGTACAGCAGATTATTGAGGGTACAAAGAAGAACTACAAAAAGCAGATGTGTATGTCTTGTGTTGCAAAGCTGATTAAAAAGAGAAAAGAAGAAAAAGAGGCTAAGCAATGAAACTAAGACCATACCAAGAACAGTTAGTTAATGAACTCCATACTGCTTGGAAAGATGGTTACAAAGCCCCTTGTATTGTTTTAGGTTGTGGTGGTGGCAAGTCTTGCATAGTTGCAGAAATTGCAAGACGAACCACCTGGAATGGCAAGAGAGTTTTGTTCCTGGTACATAGAAAAGAACTAGTTGACCAAATCTTTCGTACATTCGTACGGTGGGGTGTTCTTATGGATTTGTGTCAGATAGGTATGGTTCAAACCTTTACAAGAAGGTTAAAGAAACTACCTAAACCGGCACTGATTATTACAGATGAAAACCACCACAGTACAGCCTCATCATATAAAAGAATTTATGACTACTTTCCCAATGTACCTAGGGTAGGTGTTACTGCAACACCGGTAAGGCTGAACGGTGATGGCTTAGGTGATGTTAATGATAAGTTAATTGTAGGTGTAAGCACAAAATGGTTGATAAATCATAAGTGTCTTGCACCTTATGATTACTATGCACCTTGTATTGCAGATTTAACAGGACTGCATACAAAGATGGGTGAATATGTTACTGCCGATATTGAAAAAGCAATGATAAAGAATACTGTATTCGGTGATGCAATTAAGTATTACAAAAGTCTAGCTAATGGCAAAAAGGCAGTGTGCTATTGTTCATCTCTAAAGCACAGTATGGCAACTGCAAAGGCTTTTTGTAATGCCGGTATTAAGGCAGTACATATTGACGGTTCAACTCCTAAGGCAGAAAGAGATAAGATTATCTCTGACTTTAGAAAGGGTGACATTACTATTCTTTGTAATGTGGACCTTATCAGTGAAGGCTTTGATGTTCCTGATTGTGAATGTACCATACTGCTAAGACCTACCCACAGTCTTACTTTGTATATACAACAGTCAATGCGTTGTATGAGATATAGGGAAGGTAAGAAAGCAATAATCATTGACCATGTAGGCAACTATGCAAGACATGGTATGCCTGATGATGACAGAGTTTGGACCTTAGAAAAGAAAAAGCATAAGAGTGTTAAGAAAGCAGAAGAAGAACAAAGCAAAAAGATAAAATCTTGTCCTGAATGTTTCTTTACCTTTGAAAGTCCACCACCGGGTACTACCCCTGTATGCCCTCATTGTGGATATGTTTTTCCTAAAGCTGAAAGAGAAGTTGAGGTTGACACCGAAGCACATTTAATTAAGGTTGAGGGTTTCAAACTTGATTTTACTTCACCGGAAGATTGTCATTCTTATCAAGATTTACTTACCTATGCAAAAGAACATGGCTATAAAAAAGGTTGGGCCTTTTATCAAGCAAGAAATAGAGGTTTGTTAGTATGACAGAAGAACATATTATACAGAATAATATCCGTATTGTCTTGTCAAATGATTGTGTAATCTTTAGAGGGAATGTTGGCAAAGGCTTTACTAAAGATGGCAGATACTTTGATACAGGACTACCAAAAGGCTTTCCAGACTTGTTTGGTTTTCGCAAGTCTGATGGCAGAGCAGTATTTATAGAAGTAAAAACTTATAAGGGAAAAACATCAAAAGAACAGAAAAATTTTATAAACAAAATGCTTTCATATGGTGCTATTGCAGGTGTATGCAGAAGTACAGAGGATGCATTAAATTTAATAAAGGAGTTTTAATATTATGGGATTTAAAAATAATTATTCTGATGTAAATGAAAACAGCATTAAGCCTATAGGTGACTATGAATGTGTTATCCATAAGGTAGAAGAGAGAACTACTAGGAACGGCAAAGTAGGTCTTAACATTCAGTTCCTTATTCGTTCTGATGTTAATCAGAAGTACCAAAAGGGCTACATTTTCCATACCTTATGGAAAAGGAAAGAACCTACCGACCTTGATAAGCAAGTGAATGGCTATGGCTTTAATCAGGTTATGCAGTTAGGTAAGGCATCAGGTTTACCGGAAGGCAAAGACTATGACAACCTAACTCAGTTTATCAATGACTTAATTAATAAGCCGGTAAGAATTACTCTTAACCATAGGGAGTACAATGGTAACACTCAAGAAGAAGTTAAGTACATTAATAAGACTAAGTTCCCATTAAATGGTGCTAATATTCAACAACCTAAAAGCAATGATGGGTTTGAAGAAATGCCTGTTGAAGATGATTTACCATTCTAATTGTAATCATTCTATTAAAATTTCTGTGAAATTGCATAGTGCTATGCAACTTATTTGTGATTTAGGGGTATTAAGTGGGATACCCCTAAAAAATATTTAAGGAGAGATAAGATGAATATAAATAATAAATATATGGCAGTTCCACAGGAATTAAAGGCTTTGCCAAACTGGGTGTGTTACAAGAAAGAACCTGACCCAAAGTCCCATAGTGGATTTAGCAAAAAGCCTATTAACCCCAGAACCGGTAACTTTGCAATGTCCAACAATCCGTCAACATGGAGTGACTTTGAAACTGCTGTAAGAGAATCAGAGAAGTATTCAGGCATAGGCTTTATGTTTTCTAATTCACCATACTTTGGTGTTGATCTTGACGATATGCCAAAGGATATTGAAGATTTTAAAAATGGTGGTACCGACAATATAATCAGTGAGTTTGTACATACACTCCAATCCTATACAGAGTTTTCTCAATCTAAAACAGGTGTGCATATTATTTGTAAAGGTACTTTACCTAAAACAGGAAGGAAGAAAAAGCATACCTTTGGTGGCTTTGAAATGTACGATAAAGGCAGGTTCTTTGTTGTTACCGGTGACTATTGCAGTGAATATGTGGATATATCTGAATGTACCGAAAAGATAAAACCACTTCATTCAAAGTATATTGGTGGTGGCAAAGAACCTACACCTAAAATTCAAAAGCCAGTAGTAACTTTATCCACAACTAATGAAATAGTTGAAACTGCTATGAATGCAAAGAATGCCAACTTGTTTACTGCTTTATACAGAGGTGATTTCTCTGCTTATGGCAGTCAAAGTGAAGCTGACCTTGCTTTCTGTAATATGTTAGCTTTTTGGACAGGCTGTGATTCTGAAAAGATGGATGCAATCTTTAGACAGTCAGGTCTTATGAGAGATAAATGGGACAGAAAGCAAAGTGGCTCAACCTATGGTACTATCACAATTCAAAAAGCAGTAGCCGGTTGTAACAGTGTTTATGAACCTAAAAGCAGTGATAATTACAAAATATCAATAGGTAATAAAAAAGCACCTACAATACCTAGTAATGAAACGGTAAGGAGTTATTCCTTTGACGATATGGGTAATGCTCAAAGGTTTGTTGATTTATTTGGTGACAATATCCGTTACTGCTATACAGATAAGAAGTGGATGTACTATGACGGTAGAAAGTGGTGCATTGACAATATGGGTGCAGTTCATAGGATGGCCGATAAATCTGTTAATGCTATGAAAGCAGAACTAAAGAACTATGTTAAGTCTGATGAAGAGGCAGGTGGTGATATGGAAAAGGAGTTTAGAAAGCATATGAAACAAAGCCGTAGTAACCGTTCCAAGAATGCTATGCTTAATGAAGTTCAGCACTATGTTCCTATTCTTCCGGCACAACTTGACAGATACAAGATGGCACTTAATACACCTGATGGAGTTATTAACCTTAAAACCGGTGAACTAAAGCCTCATTCCTATTCTCATTATTTTACTAAGGTTACAGCAGTAGAGTATTCCAACAATGCTGATTGTCCTTTATGGCTAAAATTTCTTGATGATATTTTTAACGGTGACAAGGACTTAATAAGATATGTGCAAAAAGCAGTAGGCTATAGCCTTACCGGTTCTACTGCTGAACAATGTGCATTCTTCCTTTATGGTACAGGTAAGAACGGCAAGTCAACTTTTATTGATGTTATCAGAGATGTGTTTGGTGACTATGCAGCCAACATTCAGCCTGAAACAATTATGGTTAGAAATAGCCAAAGCAGTGCTATTAACAGTGATATTGCAAGACTTAAAGGTGCAAGACTTGTAACCTCAGTAGAACCTAATGAGGGTGTACGAATTAATGAAGGACTACTAAAACAGCTTACAGGTGATGATACTGTAACTGCCAGAAAGCTATATGCAGAGGAATTTGAGTTTAAACCTGAATTCAAGCTATGGATGGCTACAAATCATAAACCTATCATCAGAGGTACAGATACAGGTATATGGCGAAGAATACATATGATACCTTTTACAGTTCAAATACCGAATGATAAAGTTGACAAAAAGCTAAAGTATAAGCTTAAAGCAGAGATGACAGGAATATTCAAGTGGTGTGTTGATGGTTGTTTACTATGGCAGAAAGAAGGTCTAAAGATGCCTAGAGCAGTACTTGAGAGTGTAAACGAATATCGCAGAGAAATGGATGTTATTTCTGCCTTTGTAGAAGATATGTGTGTAGAGAGTGGCAGTGTTCAGGCTAGTACACTTTATGCAGTGTATGCTAAATGGGCAGAGGAAAACCATGAATACCGAATGTCTGCTACTAAATTTGGTGTAGAGGTAGCCAAAAAGTATGAGAAAATCAAACTAACTAAAGGAATATTCTATAAGGGAATTTCTCTTATTCAATAACATTTATGCAGGGTTATGCATAGTTTCAGGGTTTTTTCTATTCTTTATACAAAAGAAAAAATAATAATATATATATAGAAAAGGTTTTTGAAAAAGGGTTCAAACCCTGCATAACCCTTCATAGTTTTACATTATAGGAGTTTTTATGAACCACAGAATTAATTTGAATTTTAGTGATAGCAAAACCTTTGCTACTCTTGAGGGCAAGGCTATTGACGGGGTACTTGATTATAAGAACTTTCCACCAGTTGAGTATAAGTACTTTTCAAGATTATCTAAGCTGGGTTACCTTAACCGTCATAGTGGGTGGGATAAAAACCTTTGCGAAGAAAAGCAAAAGGATTTGCTACTTGAATATAAGGAAGAAAAAGCAGACTCAGAAAAGTTTCTGAACCTATCAAAACATATTCAAGAGAATATTAAACTTGGCAATGAACTAAACAGAAAGATTTATACACTATCTGATAAAGACAAAATCTTGGATTGTGCATTATTGATTATTGAATTAATCACTAATGAAAACGGCTTTTCAGATAGAATACATAGGAGAATTAAGGAGTAACAATAATGGAAATTAAGAGAGTATGTGCAGTATGTGGAAATGAATTTACTGCAAGAAACCACAATGCAAAGTATTGCAGTTATGAGTGTGTAAAGATACACAACAGAGTGAAGAACCAAAGGCTAAGGCAAGAACAAGCTAAAACGCCAAAGCAGTCAAGAGAACATAACCTTAACCGTACTTTGTACAATTTACATAAGTACAACGAAGAAAACGGTACAAGGCTAAGCTACGGTCAGTATAGAGCTAAGATTGAAACAGGAGAGATTGCTATATGAGTAATTATATTGATATTTCAAAGGGCAAATATATTGATGTTACAGAATTAGGAGAAATGATTGATAATAATGAATATGATGTTATTTGTGAGGAGAGTTTCCCATGTTCTTCTTATGGAATGACAACAGATGATTTTATAGACCTGATTAATGATTGCAAAAGAGTAAACTTGGGTAAGGCTGTTTCAAAACGAACACCTAAGAAGGTGGCATCAAGCAAAAAAGCATTGCTTGATAAATTTTGTCCTAGTTGCCATAAGAACCTTACTATGTTTAGTGCTAGTTGGGAATATAATTACTGTCCTCATTGTGGCCAGAGGTTAGATTGGAGTGATAACCTTGAACGCTAAAGAGTACCTTAATCGTGTAAGGTTTGCTGATATAAGCATTAATACTAAGAGTGATGAATTGTATCACCTAAAGCTAAAGTCATTACAAGTAAGCCCACAAAGCCAAGGTGAAAGGGTACAGAGTTCCGGTAGTGGTGGCGACTTTACAAAGATTATTGATAAGATTGTTTTATTGCAAGACAAAATCAATGAAGAAATTACGGGACTTGTAGAATTAAAGGAACAAGCCAGAACCCTTATACATATGCTGACTGATGAACGATATAAAACAGTTCTGACAGAGTATTACCTAAATCATAAAACATGGGAGCAGGTAGCTGATTGTATGAATTATGATTTGAGATGGGTATATAGAATACATGGGAAAGCCTTGAAAGAGTTTAGCAAAGTATTAAATAGCCATTAAAAGCCACTATAGAAAGTGCTATAATGATATTATGGAAAACCGAAAGAGATAGATAAGATTGCAAGAATGATTTTCACTTCTACTATTCCTCTTGTATAAAAATTCAGCATTACCCACCTAAGCACTTAGGTGGGTTTTGTTATCAATATCCAAAAGTTGACAATTTATTTAATCTTTTGTACAATGTATATGTATAAAATTATTGAGGTGAATTGTATGCTTAAGCAAGATAAAACATATAGAAAAATTAAGAAGTATGCTAAGAATGAGTTTAGCATAAAGGAACATATAGATGGTTATTCAAGTCTAATTGATGTGATTAAGAAAATTTTAGGCAACAGATACACATTGAAAGAATTGAAAGATGAAAAAATGAAATTAGAATTTATGACAATTCCTAAATCAGAATATAAATTCTGGATACAATTAATTGTAACTATTGTATTTTCCTTAGCAACACTAGTTATTAATTTTTCGAAAGATTTTCCAAAAATGACTGATGAAAATCAAGTTGTTATATTCATTAAAATATTATTAAGTTTGTTTATTATAGCGATTGCTGTAGCTATTGATATGGTAATTAATAAATTAATTGATAACCATAATTATTATGTAGAAAGATATAATGAACTTAAACTAAGTTGTTTAAACCAAGTTCTAGAAATTAAGCTTAAAGAAAAACATAATCAAAAGCATAAAGCAGATTATACACAAAAGCATTTTAAGGTGAATGTAAAATCAATTAAATAATATTCCAAAGGTTAAGCACTGCTTAGCCTTTTTCTTTTGCTATAAAAATGCTGAAAGGTGGTGTTATCATGAATGATAAGCTAAACGCAAGACAAAAGAAATTTGCTGAATATTATGCACAGAGTGGTAATGCCACAGAAAGTGCAATAAAAGCAGGATATTCAAAAAAATATGCAAACACTAATGCATCAAAACTACTACAAAATACTACAATAGTACAGTACATCAAAGAACTTTCCGACAAGCTGAAAGATGAAAGAATAATGTGTGCAAAAGACAGACAGGTAACATTATCTGATATTGCAAGAAACGGTGAAGAAGAAACATCAGACAGAATTAGGGCTATTGATACCCTTAATAAAATGACAGGTGAATATACCCTAAAAGTTGATGCAAATGTCAGTGCAGAAGTTTCTAAACTTGATGACCTGATTAAGCAAATGAGTGTTGATGATGAGTAATTTATTACTTTCTCAAAAGTATAAAGATTTCATCAAATGTAAAGCACCGGTTGAGTTTCTTGAAGGTACTACTGCTGCAGGAAAAACAACGGTAGGTATCTTTAAATTTTTTCTAAAGGTTGCACAGAGTAATAAGAAATATCATATCATTGCCTCAAAAGATACAGGTACTGCTGAAAAGAATATTATTAATAAGGACCTTGGTGTTGTTGATGACTTTGGTGTTCTTACAGAGTACAACGGCACCGGTACAAAAGATGAAAAGATACCACACATTCTGTTTCATACAAACAAGGGCAATAAGATTGTGTATGTTATGGGTTATGGTGATAAGAAAAAGTGGCAGAAGGCTCTGGGTGGTCAGTATGGTTGCTTGTATATTGATGAAATCAATACAGCAGATATAGACTTTGTGAGAGAAGCAAGTATGCGTTGTGACTACTTTATGGCTACTCTTAATCCTGATGACCCTAATTTACCGGTGTATAAGGAGTACATTAACTGTTCCAGACCACTTGAAAAGTACAAGTCAGATACACCGAAAGAAATATTAAATATGCTAACAGAAGAACCAAAGCCTAACTGGGTCCATTGGTTCTTTTCTTTTGAACATAACCTAGGACTGTCAAAGAATAAAATAGAACAAATTAAACTGAATGTTCCAAAGGGTACAAAGCTTTATAAGAATAAGATTTTAGGACTTAGAGGCAGGGCTACAGGTCTTGTATTTAGTAACTTTGATAGAAATGTTCATATTAAATCAAAAGAATGGGCAAAACAGTTCCTTGCTGATGATAGAAAAAGAAAAAAGGAACATTTTATTATCTTTACTTCAGGGCTTGATACTGCATATTCCCAAAAGTCACCTGACACAATAGCAATGACCTTCTTTGGAATAACTAATAGAGGTAATTGTATTCAGCTAGACGAAAAGGAATATAATAATGCAAAACTAAAAACACCACTGGCACCCTCTGATGTGGCTATAAACTACATTGAATTTTTAAAGAGAAATCAAGCTGAGTGGGGACTTGCGAGAAATGTATTTATTGATAATGCAGATCAAGCGACTATAACAGAATTGAACAAATATAAACGCAAGAACGGTTGTGTATTTACATTTAATAACGCATACAAGAAAACAACAATAATAGATAGAATTAATATGCTCTTAGGCTGGTTTGCTAAAGAGCATTATTTTATATTGGAACATTGTACAAGCACTATACAGGAATACGAACTGTATTCTTGGCTAGAGGATAAAGACAATACTCCTGAAGATGGTAATGATCACTTTATAAACTCATCACAGTATGGGTGGCTACCCTATAAGGATAAGATAGGATGTGAGTAGAGAATGGGGCTGATTAATAGAATGGCTGATACAGTAAGAAAAGGATTAAGAAGTTTTCTTAGGATTACTTCTGCATCAGATACTACCATTACAATCAGTGAGGGTGTAAACCACCTAACTGATTGTGCTAAAAACAGAATATGGTATTGGGGCAAGAGTAAGCAACTTCAAGAACTGTATGGAAGTCTTGATGTTCAGAAAACAATGTTTTGGAAAGCTAGACCTACAGCAGGTCAGGAAATACAGAAAATCCATGTTGCTATCCCTGCCTTAATCGTTGATGTTATTACCAATATTCTAAAAACCGATTTTAACGGTATTGAGATACACAATAATAATACAACCGAATATGAAGAAGTATGGGAGGAAATACAGAAAGAAAATAATTTTGCTGATGTGCTTGAAAGTGCAATTAAGGACCTTGCAATAGTAGGTGACGGTGCATTTAAGATTTCATTTGATAATGAGATTTCTAAATTACCTATCATTGAATGGTACGGTGCCGAAAAGGTAAAATACACTTATGCTCGTGGCAGAATCAGAGAAATTAAGTTCTATACAGAATACACAGAAAAGACAAGGTGCTATCAGTTTGAAGAGACCTATGGATATGGATATATCAAGTATGCTTTATATGACAGTAACGGAAGAGAGGTTGACCTTCATACTGTGAGTGCCTTGTCTTGGATAGATAGTGAGGGCATCACATTTGATAAATCATATATGTGGGCAGTACCTTTAATTTATAGCAATGGCTTTTATGAGGGTAGAGGTAAGGGTATTATCAGTAACAAGGAAGATGCCTTTGACAGTATAGATGAAATATGGTCGCAGTGGATGGATGCCTCTCGTTCAGCCAGATCAAAAACATATATGCCTGATTGTTACATACCTAGAAATCCTGAAACAGGTGAGCCTATTGCACCAAACCCATTTGACAACAGGTACATTGCTATAGGTAACGATATGAAAGAGGGTGTAGGCAATAAGATTGTAACAGAGTCACCGTCTATTCAACACGAAAGTTACCTATCAGCCTATGTAACTGCTTTAGATTTGTGCCTACAGGGTGTTATCAGTCCAAGTACTCTTGGTATTGATAATAAGAAATTGGACAATGCAGAGGCACAGAGAGAAAAAGAAAAGACTACTTTATATACAAGACAGAACTTTGTTAAACTTCTTGAAAAATCATTACCTAATCTTGTTAAGTCCGTACTTAATGCTTATTATGAACTAACAAATAAAGCCTTAGTACCGGCTGACCTTGATGTGGCAATTAACTTTAGAGAGTATGCTAACCCTAGCTTTGAAAGTCAAGTAGAAACTGTAGGTAAAGCAAGACAAAGTGCAATAATGAGTGTTGAAACTTCTGTTGAAAAGCTCTATGGAGATAGTAAGTGTTCTGATTGGAAAGCTGAGGAAGTCAAAAGAATTAAGGAAGAACAAGGCATAACCACCCTTGATGAAACTTCTGAAATTGATGACCTAAATACGGTACTAAACAATGGCTGATTATGATATTTCTAAAGCCTTTGAAACCATAGAAAATGAACTCATTGACAGTATGATGAGAAATTTTAAACATCATAGGGCAGAGGAAGAAAAAGAAGGTTATAACTGGTCACAGTGGCAGTCTGAACAACTTAAAAGCCTTGAACAGTACCGTAGAACCAACCAAAAGAAATACGGTAAGCAGTTTTCCACATTAAATAAGAAAATTGAGGAAATGCTGAAAACTGCAATGGCTGACGGCAATGCAAAGCAAGAGGCTGAAATATTAAAAGCTATTAAAAAAGGCTTTAATGTCGGTAAGGTAAGTCCTTCAGCTACCGGTGAATTTTTCAAAGTCAATGACAGAAAGTTAGATGCACTTATTAATGCAACTAAGAGCGATATGAAAAAGGCAGAAACTGCAATACTCAGAATGTCTAACGATAAGTACAGAAAAGCTATTTTCAATGCTCAGGTCTATGCAAACAGTGGTGCAGGTACATATGAAAAAGCAGTTGATATGGCAGTTAAGGATATGTTACAAGCAGGTCTTAATTGTGTGGAATATCGTAACGGTGCTAGGCATACACTTTCCGACTATGCAGATATGGCAATCCGTACTGCTAATAAAAGGGCTTATCTCTACGGTGAGGGTCAGAAAAGGCAAGAATGGGGTATCTCACTTGTAGTGGTAAATTCCCGTCAGGGTGGTTGCCCTGATTGTGCACAGTACATTGGCAGAGTATTTATTGATGATGTGTATTCCGGTGGCAGTAAAGCTGACGGTAAGTATCCTTTGCTTAGTGAGGCTATCGCAGGTGGTTTGTTTCATCCAAGGTGTAAGGACAGTACAAGTACCTATTACGAGGGTATTACCTCTCTTGAACCTGTAAGCAGTGAAGAACTTACCCAAATGGAAGAAAGAGAAACCCTAGAAACAAAGCAACAAAACGCAGAAAGACAAGAAAAACGATACAACAGACTTGCCCAACATAGCCTTGATGAAGATAATAAAATAAAGTATCAGAATAGAGCTGATGATTGGCATACAAGCAATGAAGAATATAAAGAAAAACTTGATGAAATAATTGAAAATTCTGTTGAAAATTCTAGTGAAAGTGGTATAATTGAATTAAGAAGTGTTGATGCAAGAGATAAGTTGAAAGATATTGATACTTCAAATATCCAAAAACTAAAGTCAGGTTTTTCTTGTTTTCCTAAAGGTGATTTACTTAATCAGTTTATCAAAAAAGTAAAATCAAAGGATGGTTACTATGATGTAGGGATGCATGGCACTCCTACTGCAATGTGCTTTGGTACAGATGCACCAAACACTTCACCTAGATTATTAGCAGATGTTATAAGGCGTAGAAAAGATTATAACGGAGAGAATATTCGTTTATTATCATGTAGTACAGGCAAAATAGTAGATGGTAATTATTGCTTTGCTGAAGAATTATCCAATGCTTTAGGAGTTTGTGTTGAAGCTCCTAGTGATGTATTGTACATAAGAAGTAACGGAACTTTTTCTGTTGGTGAAGAAGAAACAGGTAAAATGATAACATATAAACCTAATCAGAGGGGGCGTATAAAATGACAGAAAAAAATGGAATGAAATTTTTTGGTTATTGGGATAATATGCCATATTCTACTCTTACAGATAGCTTTGATGAATTATCAAAGATAAATAATAAAATTGATAAAAAGAAAGTTATTAAGCATATAGAAAACTTAGATGTTTGGGCTACTAGTTTACCAACTTATGATATGTTTACTGGTGAAAGAATACAAGCTGGTAAATATAAGGATGGGAAATATGTTTTCCCATTGGATTTTTTGCACTACTATAAAAATTATGATATTGGTATTCCTTTGGAGTATGAAGAATATCTGAAATCTATATTATAGCACTTTACGATTTGTGAGGTGCTATTTTTATTTAAAAGAAATTAGGTGATATGTTGATATGTCCGTATAGAGATAAAGTGGAAACCACTGTGCAGAAAGAAAGTTATTGTTATAATGACGATAACCCTGAACAATGTACAAAAACAGATACTATCGTACAAACCATTCATCAGCCAATGAAATGTGTAAAAGCTGAGTGTGGGGCATTTTACAATGGTAAATGTAATTACAAAAATTAATATTGTTATTAGGCACTAACTCTTGTTAGTGCTTTTTTAATACCTAAAAGGTGGTGATGATATGAAAGTAAAGGTTACTAGGGACTTTAATGATGTTGAGAATAACCTATGCACAAGGCATAGTGGTGAACTGTATGATTGTTCTGATGAAAGAGCAACAGAACTAAACAAACTTGGCTTTGTTGAATTTGCAGAACCTAAGCCAAAAGAAGAAACAAAGAAGTAATTTATCACTAACTTAACCGTTAGTGCTTTTTTATTGTCCGAAGACATTAAACTACGAGAGACACTTGTACAACTGTAAATGAGAGACACTCTATAACTGTATTTTGGGAGACACCCACAAAACTGAAAGGATGATTAAAATGGCAGAACCAAATAATCAAAACAACAACCAAAACAATAATCAAAACACCAACCCACCAAGTGGCAATGAACCAAGCAGTAATGCACCAACTATTGATTATGATAAGTTGGCAAGTATTATCAGTGGCAAACAAAGTGCAACAGAGGACACAGTTCTAAAGTCTTACTTTAAGCAACAGGGTCTTTCTGCTGATGAAATGCAACAGGCTATTGCTACATTTAAGGAACAGAAAAAGCAGAATACACCTGACTTTAACCAAATGCAAAGAGACCTTGATTCAGCCAATAATGCAAGACTTATTGCAGAGGTGAACCAAGTAGCAACTCTTGAAGTTATTAAGCAAGGTGTGGATGTTTCAAGTGTTCCATATGTGCTAAAGTTAGCTGATTTTTCCGGTGCAACTACTGACGGCAAGATTGATAATGACAAACTTTCAGAGGCTGTCAAGAAGGTGCTTGACGAAGTACCGGCACTAAAGAAACAATCTAATGACGGTGCAGGTGTACAGAAAATCGGTGGTGATGGTGGTAACAACAACAACCCTGATGAAGATACTTTGAGAGGTATCTTTGGTATCAAAACAAAAAAATAAAAGAAATGAGGTAATTAAATTATGGCAGTATTAGAATACGCAACAATTTTCAGTAATGTTTTAAGAGAATTATATGGTCAAGAACTAACTTGTGATGACCTATATCATTCAAATTCAGACATTCAGATTGTCAATGGTAAAGACATTAAAATTCCAAAGCTATCTGTAAGTGGTTACAAGGACCATACAAGAGGTGGTAGCTTTAACTCAGGTACATATTCAAATGGCTATGAAACAAAGACACTGGATCATGACAGAGATATTGAGTTCACTGTTGACCCACTTGATGTTGATGAAACAAATCTTGTAGTTACTGTCAGTAATATTCAGAATAGATTTGAAAAGACACAGGCTATTCCTGAACTTGACAGTTACACTTATAGCAAGATTTACACAGAGGCTAAAAGAGTAAATGCAAATATTAAGACAACTGCACTGACAAGTGCAAATGTACTTTCTGACTTTGACGATAACCTAGAGGCCTTTGCAGAGGCAGGTGTGCCACTTGATAGAGTTATTCTATATGCAACACCAAGTTATAAGAAGTTACTAAAAAATGCAGAGGGTATTCAGCGTACACTTGAAGTTAGTTCATCTTCAGGTATCGACCGTAGAGTTCGTTCTCTTGATGATATTAACAAGATTGTAGAAGTGCCTAGTGCAAGAATGAAGTCACTATTTGACTTTACAGACGGTTGTAAGGCAGATAGTACTGCAAAACAGATTGACTATATCCTTATTGACCCAGAGGCACAGGTTTCAAGAGTTAAGTATGCATATATCAAGATGTTTACTCCCGGTACAGATAGTAGAACTGCTGACAATTATATGTATCAGAACAGAAAAGTAAACGGTACATTTGGTATTGATGAACTTCTAAAAAGTGGTGTTATCATTCACGCAGAGGCTTAATGTGAGGTGATTAGAAGATGAAAGCTATTAAAGGCAATAAGTCCTATACAGTAAACACAGAATCAGAGGCAAATACTTATCTTGCACAGGGCTATGATGTGTATGAGGATAACGGTACACTAAAAGAATATGGTGTCGGTAAAACAGTACCACTTGAAAAGTTTAGTGCAGTAGAAAAGGAAAATGCCAAGCTAAAAGCTGAACTTAAAAAGCTAAAGTCAAGTTCTAAAAAGGAATAGGCTATGTATGTAGATTACATTAGAAGTATTACTAATGATAACACAGAGATAACTACTGCTAACCACATTGACATTCTAACATTTAACCGTATCAATTTTGACAAATTGACCTACTTTCAGAAAAAGGTTATCAATGAAGTTCATAGCAGACTTACTGCTTTTTATAGAGAAAATCAAGAATTGATTACTACCTATCTGCAAAGCTACTCAATTAACGGTACATCAATGACTTTCGGTAGTTGTTGGAATTTAATGGTGGTTAGTGGTGTTGCTATTCCACAAGAACTTTATTCTTTGCTTAAAACTACAGGTTTATGTTATCCGACAATATGAGGTGATAATATGAAATTTCCCAGATTGGTGTTGAAAAAGTTTTGCAAAACACCTTGTGAGGTTGTGGTGTATGATGAGGGATTAACAGAAGATGGTGCACCTAAAGTTATTTATGAATGTAGGTTTATTTATCCATCAGACAGTATATATCCCTCTGATACATTGTTTTTAGCACCTCTGTACTGTAATTATCAGGATAGAGTTAAAACTGTATATACAAGTGATAAAAAGAAAGTAGAGTGTACAGGTGTTTTGCTGATACCCTTTGACTTTTGCCCTAACAGTTCCATTAGCAGTGGATATGTTACAGTAAACGGTGTGAAAAGAGAAATTGTTAAGTGTACAAAAGGAAGAAACCCTGACGGTACAGTAAACTATGTTGAATTGGATGTGATGTAGTGATTAATGTTAATTCTAAGGTTAAACTTAATATGAATGTTATAAGGCAATTTGATAAAGCTACTGTAACTGCTTTAGAACAAACTACTGATGCACTTTTGACAGAAGTAAAAAATGCACAGGTAATGCCCTTTGATACAGGGAACCTTCAAAATGAGTCAACATTTGTTGACTACTCACATTCAGCACAGGGGAAAACTACAATAAGTTCAAGCACTCCATATGCAAGAAGACTTTATTATCATCCGGAATTTAACTTTCAGAAAACCAACAATAAAAATGCCGGTGGTAAGTGGTTTGACCCCTGGTTAAAGGGTGGTTCAAGGGAAAACTTCTGTAATGAAGCTTTTGAAAAGATTTATAGGAGGCTTACAGGCTTATGATGACTTTAGCAAATGTAAGAGATTTCTTGAAAACAATTATAAATGCAGAACATTTTTACATAGGCAGACTTGACAATAAGCAAGATAAATCTGTTGGTGTATATACATTAAAAACCGGTGGTGAGCCTCTTCGTGGTGTTGGCACAGAACTATCTTATGATGTTATAGCAGTATCATTGCTTATTCATTGGAATAATAATGCAAATGAAACAGAGGTTTGTGCAAGAACTCTGTATAATAAACTTCGCACAATTAAGAATGTTACAATAAATAATTCTAAAGTGTATCTGATTCAGCTACTGACACCTGAACCAATAGATGTGGGTACTGATAATGAGGTGTACGAAAGAGTTATTGAGATGAAAATATTTTTTGAAAGAAAGGAAGATTAATTATGGCAAAAACAACAGGTGTTTATCCTTGTTATGAAAATCAGTTTCAAGTAAAGACAACCGGTTCACCAGGTACATATGCCGATATTGCCAATATGACAAGTTTTAGTGTGGCATTTGATAATGGTGTTCAGGAATGGAATTCTTTTGACCAGCAAGGTTGGACAAGTAGATTAGCTACTACTAAGGGTATTACAATTACTGCCAGTGGTAAGCGTACTGTTGGTGATCCGGGCAACGATTATATTGCAGGTTTGGCTATGAAAAATGGCAGAGATTTATACACAGATTTCAAATGGACATTTCCGGATGGTACTACTGTTGAATTTACAAATGCAGTTATCAATGTAACATCAAACGGTAGTGGTGAAACAGGTGATGTAGCACCACTTGAGTTTGAAGTTATGTCAAACGGTAAACCTAAAGTAACACCGGCAGCATAAGGAGTGATAAAAGTGAGTAGAATTATTGATATTACGGACAAACTTAGCTTTGACGAAAAGCCAAAGATTAAGATTAAGGACAAAACTTTTGAAGTAAATGACAGTGCAGTAACAATGCTAAAGATTTTACCTAGTCTTGAAGATTTAACCCCAAGTAAACTTTATGATTTCTTTGAACTTCTATTTAATGAGAAAGACAGAAAAGTAATTGAAAAAATGAACCTTAACCTTGAAGATTTCTCTCAGGTCATTATGTCAGCAGTTGAACTTGTTGCAGGTACTGAAGATAATGAGGGGGAAACAGTGACCCCGGATATGACCTAATAGATGATTTTGACACAATAATTTCATCCTTTAGGTCTGAATATGGGGTCTCTATCCGTTCAGAAGAATTTAGGACAATGCCATGGAGTGAGTTTGTTTCTTTGTTATCCGGTCTAGGTCCTAATACAAGCCTTGCAAGACTTGTACAAATCAGAATAGAAGATGACAAAGAGATACTATCAAACTTCACTCCTGCACAAATGCGTATAAGAAATGAATACAGAAGAAAGAGAAATGCCACACTTGCTAACTCTAAATCACTAGACGAAACTACACAATTCCTTAATGATATGAAAAATATTTTTATTCAAATGTCATAATTTAGTGTTGATTTTCACCACATTGTGTTGTATAATGTAGTAAAATTAATACAAAGGGGAAATGTGCAATGAAATGTCCGTATTGTGGTTCAAATGTAAATAATGAGAAGTTCTGTCCTAATTGCGGAGGAAAATTAGTTGGGGTTCAACAACCTAAAGTTCAAGGAAATAATCCTATGCAACAACAGATGAATAATCCACAAGGTGGCTATCCACCACAACAGAAACCTAAGAAACCATTTTATAGGAAGTGGTGGTTCTGGGTTATTATCGCAGTTATAGTTATTTCTATTGGAGCCGGTTCTGCCGGTGGTGGAAAGAGTAGTAAAGATACCGGTACTAAAGAAACAACAACAGTTAGTACAAGTGCAGTAGAAAAGACAACTGCTGAGAAAACTACTGAAGAAACTACAACAGTACAACCAACTACAAAAGCGAAGAAAAAAGTATCAGCTAAGGCTTACAAAAATAGTTGTAAAATAGTTTCTTTCAAAGATTTGTCTAGAAACCCTGACAAGCATAAAGGTGAGAAACTAAAATACACAGGTCAAGTTATTCAAGTACAAGAAGATGAGCATTGGCTTGATGATAATACTACTGTTGATTTAAGAATTAATGTTACTAAAGATGAATATGGTCTTTGGGATGATACCATTTATGCAACTGTTGAATTACCAAAGGATGCAGACAGAATTCTTGAAGATGATATAATAACTATTTGGGGTGAATGTGATGGTAAGTATTCTTACACATCAGTTCTTGGTTCTGACATTACACTACCAAAGATTAATATTAAGTATTACAGTATTAAATCAAAATAAAAAACTAGCCACTCTGTAATAGAGTGGCTAAAATTTTATAAAAAGCCTCTTGACTTTCTGGCTGACAAATATTATAATGTGTTTAGTGGCAGACAAAAAGAGGTGATAAAGTGAGCCCACGAACAGGCAGACCTAAATCTGAAAATCCTAAAAATACAAGAATTACTGTAAGGCTAGACAAAAAGCACACAGAAATTTTAGAAGCCTACTGCAAAGAAAAAAATGTTGAAAAAGCTGAGGCTATCAGAATAGGAATTTTAAAATTAAAGTCTGATATAAAAAAATAACAGTAACCAGTCGCTTTGGTCGGGGACGGTTACTGTTATACACGACAGGTTACCCTATCTGAAATTCATTATATCATTTAGGGCAACTTCTGTCAAATTACAATTGATAGGAGTTTTTTTTATGGCTTGTGTAAAAAACACAATGGAAGTTATTAAGAATGTGCGTGGTACTATTAATCCGTACTATGATATGAGTTGTGCTAATCTTAACGATATTTATGCAAACAACAAGAGTTTATTTGATATGCTTTGTGATGCTTTTAACTTTGGTTATGCACAAGGTACTAAAGCAGCTAAAGCTGAAATGAGAAAGGCGGTAAAATGATATGATGAATAGTGATATACAAACTTTTGAAAATTCTGAATTTGGTAGTATCAGAATAGTTGAAATTGAGAATGAACCATATTTTGTTGGTAAAGATGTGGCTGATGTTTTAGGTTATAATGAATCAAATAAGGCTATATCAAGGCATATTGATGAAGAGGATAGGATGAAACATCCTATCCCTTCTACTGGTGGAATTCAAAGCAGTTGGGTAATCAATGAATCCGGTCTTTACAGTCTTATCTTATCAAGTAAGCTACCCACTGCAAAGAAATTTAAGAGATGGGTAACATCTGAGGTTCTTCCATCTATCAGAAAGCATGGTGCTTATATGACATCTGCAACGATAGAACAGGCAATTTTGAACCCTGATACAATTATCAAATTAGCTACGGCTCTTAAAGAGGAACAAAGCAAGAATAAGCAACTACAAGCAGTTAATTCAGAATTGGCTGTAAATAATCAAATAATGAAGCCTAAAGCTGATTATTTTGACGAATTAGTTGACAGAAATCTTTTGACTAATCTAAGAGAAACGGCTAAGCAACTTGAAATCAAGCAAAAGGATTTTATCAACTTTTTGCTTGAAAAGAAATATCTTTATCGTGATAAGCGTGGAAAACTTATGCCTTATGCTAAAAAGAATAATGGTTTGTTTGAAGTAAAGGAAGTTTATAACGATAAAACAAAATGGTGTGGCACTCAAACACTTGTTACACCTAAAGGTAGAGAAACATTTAGATTATTATATCTAAAAACAGCATAAATTTTATTTGAATTTAGCGTACATCAAGTGGTGTACGCTATTTTTATACCTAATTTTAGGAAGGAGGTATGCTAATGACAACAGCCGGACAAATTGGAATTGACTTAATACTTAATAGCACTAGCTTTAAAAAGTCGCTTAATAACATCCAAACACAAGCTAATAATGCCGGTTCAAAGATTTCAAATTCTTTTAGCAAAATTGCAAAAGTAGTAGGTACTGCTTTTAGTGTTGCTATGATAACTAGATTCAGTAAAGAATGTGTATCTGCTGCAAATATTCAAACAGAGGCTGAAACAAAGCTAACCACAGTTATGCGACAGAGAATGAGTGCAAGTAACAAGGCAATATCAAGTGTGAAAAACTATGCATCAGCTTTACAAGAAACCGGTGTTGTAGGGGATGAAGTTCAGCTTGCCGGTGCACAACAGTTGTCAACTTTCCTTAAAACTGATGATGCACTAAAAAAGCTAATGCCGGCAATGAATAATCTTGCAGTACAACAAAATGGGGTTAATGTAACATCTGAGAGTATGGTTAATATCGGCAATCTTATGGGTAAAGTAATGCAAGGTCAAACCTCTGCACTTACTCGTGTAGGTATTACATTTTCAGATGCACAAGCACAAGTCTTAAAGTATGGCAATGAAGAACAGAGAGCTGCAATGCTTTCTCAGGTTATTACTGATAATGTAGGTAATATGAATAAGGCTTTAGCAAATACACCTGCAGGTAGAATTCAGCAACTAAAAAATAGTTTTGGAGATATGCAAGAAACTTTAGGCAGAGGGTTAAATAATGTGTTTTCACCTATGCTTGGTTTTCTTACAAAAATAGTTACAAAGCTATCACAGGTAGCTAGTGGGTTTGAAAACCTTACTAAGAAGATATTTGGTGATTCTAATAGTGAACAATCATCAGCCGGTATGAACAATCTGTCAACCGGTGCAGATGATGCAACTGCTTCTGTTGATAATAACACAAAAGCTATTAATAACAATGCCAAAGCAAAGAAAAAGGCAGAAAGAAGTCTTGCAAGTTTTGATAAGCTAAATGTGCTTACAAAGACCAATAGTAGTACATCTTCCGGTGGTAAAATATCTACTCCTACTACTGGTGGCAACACATCATCAAATAAAAAGCCAAAGTCTAATAATAAAACTACTCCAAAATTTAATTTTTCAAAATTATATGAAGAAAGTGGTTTAAAAAACTTTTTTGATAAAGTACAAAGGGGCATTGATAAAGTCGATTGGTCGGCCATTGCCGAAAACTGCAAAAACATTTTTAAAAAATCAATACCAATAGCAAAAGCATACTTAGGGCAAGTAAAAAATGTCAGTAAGTCAGCTTTAGGAGCAGTTGGCTCTTTTATTGGTGGTATAGTCCAGGTGAGTGGTAAGCAATTACAGACCCTTACAGGTGGTATTAGTAATTGGCTTACAAAAGACCAGGGGAAAATAATAGGATTTATCAACACTATTGGCACGCACCTCTCAAAGGGGTTTGATAATTTATCAACATTTTTTGACGGTGCTTTTGACCTGCTGGGTGATAGCATTGATAGGGTCAGACCGACAATGGAGACTGCCATATCTGACTTGTTATCAGGTTGTACAGATTTAGCCGGTGGTATTGGTACAATTGTATCTGATGGATTTGAAATCGCAACCGGAAAATTGGTTGAATGGATTGAAAATGATAGCGAAACTATCGGAACATTTTTTGATAATGTGCAATTGCAGATTGCTGATGTTTTATCTTTTGTGGGTACTGTTTTTAGTGACATAGGTACCTACCTATCCGACTGGTGGGAGAGTGACGGCTCATCCGTATTTAGTAACATATGCAGTATGTTTACAAATATTGGTACCACCCTCATGAACGTTTATAACGAGTGGATTAAGCCAGCTTGGGACGCTATTGTTGATGTTTTTCAATCAGCTTGGAAGAGTTACTTAAAACCGATTTTTGAGAAAATAGTCTCATTTTTCGGCAAACTAGGGGATTGTATTTCAGCGATTTGGAATAACTTTTTATCACCTATTGTTAACTATCTTGTAAAAACTTTCGGACCAATTCTAACAAATATTTTTAGTGCCGTTGGTGGCGTGTTTAAAACAGTATTTTCAATAGTGGGTGATGTTGTCTGTGGCATCTTAGACGCTCTAGGTGGCTTACTTGACTTTATTACAGGCGTTTTCACCGGAGACTGGGAAAAGGCTTGGAACGGTATCAAGAGCTTTTTCAAAGGAATTTGGGATGCCATTTGGGGCATAATCAAGGGTGCTATCAATTTAATTATTGATGGTATTAATTTGCTTTGGACTGGTATCTATAACGCGATATCGGCTATCGTTAATGCAATTGGTGGAGTAGCCGGTGCTATCGGTGATGTATTTGGCAAAGACTGGAGTTTTTCAATGCCTAAAAAAGCTCCTTTAATCCCTAAACTTGCAAAAGGTGGCCTTGTTAAGGCTCCTACTCTTGCCGTTGTTGGTGATAACCCGGGAGCCAGCTCAGGCAATCCTGAAGTTGTAGCACCGTTAAATAAGCTAAAAGGTATTATGCAACAAGGCTCTGATAGTAATGATACTGAGATACTCTCACAGATTTTAACATACTTAAAGAGATTGTATGAGATGTTTATTATCTTTAGAAATAAAGGTGGAAATACATATGAATTTGTTGCAAAAATCAACGGTAGCGACATTTTCAAAGAGATTGTTAAGCAGAATGAAATGTACAAGAAAAGGCATAACGGTAAGTCGGCATTTGTATAAGGTAGGTGGTTATATATGGCGAACTATAAAGGTTATCTAATTGCATTTAATAAAAACATATTTCCTAATAAGTGTATTGCTGAGTATTCCACTACGCCAAACCAAAGAATGGAAGTATCTGCTGAAAGAGATAATAACGGTGACTTGCAAAGAAAAACTTTATCAAACCACAAAACTAATATTACTTTTTCCACTCATACTCTTTTTCTTGATGACAAGATTAAGATACAGAATATTATCAATAAAGGTATTGTAAATTCTACACAGAGAAAGTGTAAGGTTGAATATTGGAATGATGAAGAAAACAAATACAAAGAAGGCTATTTCTATATTCCTGATGTGGAATTTTCAGTAATGGATGCATCATCAAATGACATACAGTACAACCCTATTACATTTGAATTGATTGAATACTGAGGTGATGTAGTATGTATATGTTTAGCGAGAATAAAGCTGAGGACCTTGAAATTAAGAAGAAACTTCTGGAAAATACAATATCAAGAAATATTCAGATTGTCTTTACCGATACAAAAAGCATTTTACCAAATGAAAATATTGTATTTGATAGCCTTGAATTAACTAATTCTATTTGTGACGATAGCACACTCCGTTTTGGTGGGTGTATATCGTCACAACTTACTTTTAGCACTATTAATTTTAAGGAGCAATTAGTAGGTAGAGAAATCAAAGTGTACATAAAGCAAAGTTATTTGGATAATGTTTATCCGTCTAAGGACTTGTACCCATCCGGTGAACTTTATCCTTGTAAAGTGGTAGATAAGTCAGCTTGTATCTTTACCGGAACTATTGATAGTGCAAAAAGACAACAGAATAAAACTATTAAAGAAGTTACTGCTTATGATAACTTTTATCTAGCCGGTAAAATTAATATTTACACTTGGTTCTTTGGTTTTGCAACTTACTCTCCAAATGCAACAATTAAAGTTTTAAAAGAATGTGTAATTGATATGTGCGAAGAAAAAGGTCTTATTGTTGACAGTAACTTTTATGGTAGTGAAGATGATAAAAAACTTTCTTTATCAGCTACAATTGTAAAAGAAGTTTATAACGGTAAATTAACAGTACTTAATTTACTTCAAGATTTGTGTGAGTGTTCTGCAAAGTTTGCTTTTTGTGATGGGGAAGGAAGTATTAAGTTTAAGAAATTACCACAAGAAAAGGATGTAACAGATGTTTATACTGTTGGCTATTATACAGACTTGAATTTTGAAGATTACACAGTTGCTAAGATAACTAAAGCAAGATTTAAGTACAACAAGGATAAGACCTACACAGAAAACATAGTAACCACATCAGGTAAACAAAATTATTATGACGGTGATAACAAATTTATCTCTTGTAATACAGAGAAAACTCTTGTTAGTAAATTTATAAGACCCTCAGGTGCAGTTTATGGTGGATGGATGTTCTATGAATACCGACCTTTTAGCGTTAACCTGTTTGACCGTTGGTGGCTAGAACCTGGTGATACTATACAGTTAAATACAGGAG
This sequence comes from Ruminococcoides intestinihominis, assembly GCF_040096285.1. Lineage (NCBI taxonomy): Bacteria > Bacillati > Bacillota > Clostridia > Eubacteriales > Oscillospiraceae > Ruminococcoides > Ruminococcoides intestinihominis. The sequence goes on from NZ_JBBMEY010000008.1 coordinate 35,689, forward strand.
TAGAGGACACTCCAATAATTACAAGTACAATTTTTAACAGAACTTTATCCGGAACAGTTGGCCTTACAGTCCAAGTAAGTACAGAAAGTTCAGAATATCAAGGAGATGATGATAAACAATGGGCTACAACTTAATTAATTGGGAGAATAGTCCCAGTAAGCAAACACCAATCAATGCAGAAAATTTGAACCAAATGGATGAGAATATAGCTAAAGCTATTCAAGGTACTAGGTTCAATTTTTCTGCAACCTTTACAGCAGACAATGTGCTAAAGAACACAACATCAACGAAAGCATTGGGTGCAGGTAGTTTTGCGACAAGTCAGACAGATATTGTAACAGTATTTGTTGCAGATAATGTTACAAAAATTAATAGTGGTACATTTAGTGGGTGTACCTCATTAAAGACAATTTATATTGATAACACAGTTGGCAATGTTGAAATTGTAAGTGGTTCAGTACCATCAGGTGTTAGTATTGTTTACTCAAATGATGGTAACTTCATCAATGTAAATGAACTATTAGCAAGTGCTATTAGGTCATTAAAGTCATCAGTTAACACAAATAGAACTGATTGGGAGAACAGAGCAACAAGTATTGAAGCTCAGCACAAAACAGATGTACAAACTTTAAACGCTAATATTAGTCAGGTTGCTGACAATTTACAGATTGTCAAAGAAACAGCACAACGAGAAATTGCAACAACTAATACGAATGTAAATGGCAAGGAAAGCCTATCTAATAAGGTTGATGTGATTACACACCCTAGCACAACTACTTATCCTAGCGTAAAAGGTGTGTGGGATTTTGTTGAAACAAAGTCAGAACAACCACGTGCAGACATTGCACAGAACAAAGCTGATATTGTTGTATTGAAAGTAGATAAAGTTGATAATACAGACTTTAATGCATACAAGACAAGCAACGATACAGCAGTAAAGCAGAACGCTACAGACATTGTACAACTTAAAGCAGATGTTTTACAAAACGCTATTAAAGTCACAACAGATAAGTCAACTAGCATTGTGCTTAATGATAGTAGTGATTGTAACATTGTTGGGTTAACTTTGTACGGTAAATCAACTCAAAGTGCAATACCTACACCAACAAATCCTGTTGATATTAATAATATTAACAATCCGAGTATCACTTTTTCAAATGATAGTGACAGACAAAGTAATAATATACAATGCACATTAAGAGGTATAGGAAATGTGTGTGATACTCTAACAGTAAATAGTGATGGTACAGGTTACATAACACAAAGATTATTTGTAGAAAGAATCACATCACAGAGAAAGTCAACCAGCCTCGAATGGAATTATTCAAAAGCAACCCATAGATTTTTCAGAAACGACTATTCATATTCATTTGATGTGAAAGACAACAAACCTTTGATTTTATGCAGTCATCTTGATGTAGGAGAAAATGAAAAGAATACTGCTTTTGATAATTCAATAGGTTGGATAAATGTTAGTGGTGTTGGAATTGCAATCAGAATGACTGAATTAGATGGTGATATTGCAAAATTTAAAAAGTGGCTTGATGACAATGAAGTGTATGTTGTAGCACCACGGTCAAAACCCATTACCGTTAATTTGTCAAAAGATGAAGTAGATAAAATAATATCACTACATACTTACTATCCAAATACAACTATTATTGCAGACTGTGATTGTCAAGTTGAATATGTTGCTGATACTAAAAACTACATTGACAACAAAATCATTGAAGTTGCTACTGCCTTGGTAGCACACGAAAGTGAGGTGATGTAATAATGTTTAGCTTACATGATTTTGTTTTTAAGACTTTAGAAACAATGAAGAACAGACTGGATGAATACCAAGTCAGAGCATACGCACTAAGCTGGTATAGTAAGTCTGTTTTAACTGATGAAGATATGAACACAATCGACAGTTGGTACTCAACTGAAGAAACTGAAACAACTAACGAAGATACAGAAAACTCAAATAGTGACTTTGAAGATGTCACAACAGATACGGAAAAGGAGAATTAAGATGAAAGAATGGATTTGTACTGCTATTGGTGCAGTAGGTGGACTTTTTGCATGGTTGTTTGGTGGTTGGGATACTGCTCTGGTAACACTATGTTTATTTATGGCTATTGACTATGTGTCAGGTCTTGTTGTTGCAGGTATATTCCACAATAGCAAGAAAACATCCTCAGGTGCATTGGAGAGTAAAGCCGGTTGGAAAGGCTTGTGTAAAAAGGGTATGACCCTATTGTTCGTATTAATTGCGTATAGGCTTGATTTAGCAATTGGTACTAGTTACATAAGAGATGCCGTAATCATTGGTTTTATGGCTAATGAACTAATCTCTATCGTAGAAAATGCCGGTTTAATGGGTTTACCATTACCGGCTATTATTAATAAGGCTATTGATGTATTACAGAACAAAGGAAAGGATGATAACTAATGTCATACAAACTGAAAAAATTACATACAAAGTGTAATTATGAAAAAGGCAACACTGGAAGAAAGTATATAGTAATTCATTATACGGGTAATACAACTGATACAGCAAAAGCTAATGCTAATTACTTCTATAACACAAATAGGGGAGCCTCAGCACATTATTTTGTTGATGATACCAATGTATATGAGGTGGTATCACCTAACAATACATCTTGGGCAGTTGGTGTTAACTATGGTCACAACAATCTGTTTGGCAAGTGTACTAACTACAATTCAATCAATATCGAAATGTGCAGTACCAAAGGTAAAATTTCTGACAAAACTTTTGCAAATACAGTAGCGTTAGCAAGAAAGCTAATGAATACATACAATATTCCTGCAAGTCATGTTGTTAGACACTATGATGTGTGCAGTAAGATTTGTCCCGGATGGTCAGGATGGGTAGGTGACAATGAAACAATTTGGAAGAAGTTTAAGAACCAACTTAAATATAACCATTGTGTTGTCACTAAAGAAAGCATACTAAGACAGAAAGCATATGTTGATGTTATTTGTAACACAAGCAAAAGCGTCACTACAGTCAAGAAAGGCGCTAAGGTACAACTTGTTAAGGACTTAGGTAATGGTTGGTCACAGGTCAAATATGGCAATAAATCAGGCTATATTGTTAATTCACATCTTGATGATAAGAGCCTATCTAAGTACAACAAAATTACTGTTCTAAAAGGCAATACTTATTCAAGAGTTAGTAATGGCAAAATTGCATATACTAAAAAGCTGGATAAGAATAGAGAGTTTACTGTAATTGCAGTTATTACATCAGGCAAATATAAGGGTTATAAGTACCTTTATCGTAACCTTAAGTATTATCTAGTTAGATAATTTAAACATTAACGATAATAATTAATTTTTGAAATTCTTTCGTTAATTTTGAAAACTTAAAACACTATTTTCAAAGTTTTTAAACGATTTTCAAAATTATAAAAGAGATTTTCAAAACTTTTGAAATGCTTTGAAATGTTTAATTAAAGTTTTAAAATTTTAAGCAAACTTTTAAAACATATCAGTAATTTTAAAAAAAATCAGTAAAACAAAATCAATTTTTCGTGCAAAGAAACCCCACAGCAGTATCAGAACTGTTGTGGGGTTGTTTTACTTTTGTTAACATATTTTTATTTACTCGTTACACTTTAGATTTTGTAAAGAAAAATCTCTAAAATACGGTATTTGCGTTTTGATAGCATAAATAAGTTGAAATGACAAGTCCTTGATTGGGGTACGGATGTTTAAATCATTAGCGTTAATTGTCTTTATTAAAAAAGATATATTATAGTCAATATGAGCGGCTGTTTTGTCAGTAAGATGTTTTATAAAGGTGTAAAGTGATAAGTCGTAGTAACCAATTTTATTTAATAATCTTAATAATTGTCCACTATAATCAACACTTTTTAGTTTCTTACCTTCGAATGTTTTACCCATACATTCTAAAAAACAGTCAGTAAACAATCCTTTAAAAGTATCTTTGTCATTTGGCTTCATTTTATTACAAATTTGTTTAAATATAATGTTATCAAAATACGGATATACATCGTCGGGTTGTATAGTGTGATAGGCTATATTTTGTTCTCTCCATTCATTGATACTAATCCAGTTATTAATATCTTTATCAAGTGAATAGGGACCACAAACAATACAAAAGCCTTTGCTCAATTTGTCACAATGTAAAATATTACCTTTTAATGGTGGCATCTTAAAATCAGGGCATACCTTTTCCAAAACATTATTTTTCTTTTCACACAATAATTTTCTTAGATTAATTGCAAGAATTTTATCAATTGCGTCATTATATCTTATATCATCTTTTCCATAATCTAAGGTTATCATCATAGCAGTGAGATCTGTTTTTATTTCATCAATAATTCCTTTTTTAGAAAGAGCCATCTCATTAACAAAATTTAATTGTGGTTTATATTTTTCGGTCGTCATATTATTCTCCAAAGTATTAATATTTACATCTTATTAATACATCATATAAATATAAAAGTCAATAAATATGATTAAAATTACACATTTGAATTTAACATAATTGAGTCATATTTGAGTCATACTTCTATAAAATATGACTTATTTTTATTAAAAATATTAAACTTTAAATAAAGATATTTTTACCTTAATAGTCGCATATCTAAGCCATTATTTATAATGTTAAAATATAGTAATCATAACATTTGAAGTATGCACCCCCATATTGTGTAATAATGATTTTGGCAAGTTTTGGGTTAGTTTGTTTTATTCTGATAGGGTACTGAAGTCTTTTTTCATATACAAACATTTACTGCACCTCCCAAGGCCAAGGTCCTTTTATCCATTGAACGGGACTATCGGCATCTTTACTCAGTAGTGGACCGTATTCATCTTCATATTTTTCTTTCAGTTTTACATATTTATCATTTAAGTCATCAAATTTAGCCATAGCATCTGTTGAGTCAGGGTGAGTGTCTAGAAAAAGTCTGATTTCAAACATTGCAAATGCTACGGAACTTAGTTTCTTAAGCAGAATATCTCTTTCAGTCATCATTTTTGCCACCTGTACATTTAGAACCGAAAAATGGTTTGTGTAGAGTAGGGAACATTGTCCCTGCCTCAAAACCATGTGCTACTGAATAAAATTTTGGATTGTTGCTTTGATATGGCACATAAGCCATAGCTTCTGTATAATCAGATGGTATTGGTGATATACCATAACTCTTAAAAATTTCTTCTACCAATGTAATTCTCCTTTTTCTAAATTAAGTTCTTTAAAACTCATTTATATAATATGATTAATATATTGGTATTGTGAATTAGAGAATTGATAAATTTAAAAAAATATATATTATTTTGTAGAAAAGTATTTATTTTTTGTAGAATATACTGTATAATGCTTATGTAAGTTGTAAACATTTATGTAATATATTATTTTAAAATTAAAAGGAGCTTAATTATGGGTCTTATAAAAGCTATTGCCGGTTCAGCAAATGGTGTTATGGCTGACCAGTGGAAAGAGTTTTTCTACTGCGAGTCAATGCCAAAAGATGTACTGGTAACAAAAGGTGTTCACCGTACTGGTAAGCGTTCATCAAATACAAAGGGTACAGACAATGTTATTACTAACGGTTCAGTATTAGCAGTTGCTGACGGTCAGTGTATGCTAATTGTTGAACAGGGTAAGGTAGTAGATATTTGTGCAGAACCGGGAGAATATATCTTTGATAGTATGACAGCTCCAAGTGTCTTTACAGGTGGCTTAGGTGCAGGTATCTTAGATACTTTTAGAGATATCGGTAAGCGTTTTACTTTTGGTGGCGATAAGCCTTCTGACCAAAGAATTTACTATATCAACACTAAGGAAATCCTTGAAAATAAGTTTGGTACACCAAACCCAATTCCATTTAGAGTAGTTGATAAAAATATTGGTCTTGATGTTGATGTATCAGTTAGATGTAGTGGTGTTTACTCATACAAGATTGTAAACCCAATTCTATTCTATACAAATGTTTGTGGTAATGTTCAGGGTGACTATACTCGTGGTGAGATTGACTCTCAGCTAAAAACTGAGTTTATCTCAGCTTTACAACCGGCATTTGCAAAGATTTCCGATATGCAGGTTCGTCCATCAGCACTACCGGCTCATGCTGAAGAACTTTCTGAGGCTATGAATACTGCTCTAACTGCAAAGTGGGCACAGTTAAGAGGTATTCAGGTAATTTCAATTGCTATGAATCCTATTACACTTCCACCTGAAGATGCCGAAATGATTAAACAGGCTCAGCGTACTGCAGTTATGCGTGACCCATCAATGGCAGCAGCAACATTAGTTGGTGCTCAAGCAGATGCTATGAAAGCAGCAGCAGAAAATGAAGCCGGTGCATTTACAGGCTTTTTGGGAATGGGTATGGCTCAACAGGCAGGTAACGCCGGTAATGTAAACGGTCTATTCCAAATGGGTCAGCAACAACAGGCTCAGCAGTATGCTCAACAACAAGCACAAATGCAACAGCCTCAGCAACCACAACCAACTCAGACACCACAACAAAGTGCCGGTGAAGACAGTTGGGTATGTTCTTGTGGTACTACAAATACAAGCAAATTCTGTACAAATTGTGGTAATAAGAAGCCTGAGAATGACGGTTCATGGATTTGCTCTTGTGGTGCAAAGAACTTTGGTAAGTTCTGTACTGAATGTGGTTCTAAGAAACCTGAAGAAAAGAAAACTTTCCGTTGTGATAAGTGTGGTTGGACACCTGAAGACCCAGCATCACATCCAAAGTTCTGCCCTGAATGTGGGGATATTTTTGATGACAACGATATTGTAAAATAATTTAATTAGGTAATGTAGGAGAATAGAATATATGGCAGATATGCTTGAGTATAAATGTCCCTGTTGTGGTGGTGCAATTAACTTTGACAGTAAATTGCAGAAAATGAAATGTCCTTATTGTGACACAGAGTTTGATATGGAAACTCTAAAGTCATATGATGAGGACCTTAAGAAAAATACACAGGACAATATGAATTGGGATAATTCCAATGAACAAACATTTACTGATGAAGAAACAGAAGGTATGTCAGTTTATGTATGTAATTCTTGTGGTGGTGAAATTGTTGCCGATGAAAATACCGGTGCAACAAGTTGTCCCTATTGTGGCAACCCTGTTGTGTTAAAGGGTAGATTCTCAGGTGACCTAAAGCCTGATTATGTTATCCCGTTTAGACTAACTAAGGAAGATGCTATCAAGGCACTTTCTAAACATGTTAACAAGAAACTAGTTCCAAAAATCTTCAAAGACAAAAATCATATTGACCAAATTCGTGGTATGTATGTGCCATTTTGGTTGTTTGATGCTGATACGGAGGCTCATATTCAGTACAAAGGTACAAAGGTAAGACATTGGAGCGATAGTGACTATGATTACACAGAAACCAAATATTACCTAGTTGGCAGAGGTGGTAATGTTGGCTTTACTAATGTACCGGTTGACGGTTCAAGCCAAATGCCTGATGACCTTATGGAAAGTATCGAACCTTTTAACTTTGATGAAGCAGTAGATTTCCAAACTGCTTATTTAGCCGGTTATCTTGCTGATAAGTATGATGTTACAAAGGAAAACAGTATTAACAGAGCTAATCAGAGAATTAAAAATACTACCGAACAGTTGTTTAGAGAAACTGCAAGTGAGTATTCTTCTTTAATGACACAGAGTTCAAGTGTGCAGTTCCAAAACGGTACTTCAAAATATGCACTATATCCTGTTTGGATACTTAATACCTCTTGGAATGGTCAAAATTTCCTATTTGCAATGAATGGTCAAACCGGTAAAATGGTTGGTGACCTACCTATTGATTGGGGTGCATTTTGGAGATATTTTGCCATTATTGCAGGTTCTATAGCAGCAGTTATTATTATAATTGGCTTGTTATATAATTTACTGTAAGGAGGTACTAAAATGAAAAAAAGAGTTGTTTCAATTATTTTTGCAATTTTTCTGGTATCATTGTCTGTACTTCCTGTATTTGCAGAAAGTGAAGGTGCCAGTACATATGGTAGGCTTGTAGATAATGCAAAGCTACTATCAGAAGATGAATATAGTCAATTAAAGGAACATATTGATACTGTATCAGAAAAAAATACATTTGATGTTGTTATTGTTACCGAAAAGTCTATTGGTGACAAAACACCTACAGAATATGCTGATGATTTCTTTGACTATAAAGGTTATGGTGAGGGAGATAATCACGATGGTATTCTTTTCTTGCTAGATATGGAAAATAGAAAATGGGCTATCAGTACAACAGGTGCCGGTATTCCATATTTCACAGACTATGGTCAAGAAAAAATTATGGATGATGTTAAGCCATATTTAAGTGATGGTGAATACTATGATGCATTTGATACATTTGTCACAATGTGTGATGACTATATTAATAAGGCTATAACTGATGAACCATATGATGTAAACAATCAGCCTAAGACTATAATTCCAATATACTATATTATATTCGGTGGTGTAGGTGTAGGTGCTTTAGTTGGTTTCATTGTTGTACTTATTATGAAGTCAAAGCTAAAGTCTGTTCGTATGCAACCATTAGCAAATAGTTATGTAAAGAGTGGTTCATTTAATGTTACAGAACGCAGTGACCTTTACTTGTACCGTAATATAAGTAAAACTGCTAAACCAAAGGATAATGATAGTAGCAGTGGTGGCTCTAGTACACATACTAGTTCATCAGGTACTTCTCATGGTGGTTCAAGTGGTAGCTTCTAATTAAATAATTATTATAGAAAGGCAGTTTATACTGTCTTTCTTTTTTACAAATTTATGGCATAAAAATACCGACCTAACTAGACTGATTCTAACTTAGGTCGGTTATTTTAATTAAATTTGTTTTACATAGGGAGTGACTCTTAATCACTTATTAAAAATTATACATTTTCTGCATCAATAGCTTTGTCCTCAGCTAAACTTTTTTTAACATCAAGCAGTCGTTGATTTTTGCTACCTCTAAAGTGTAGCATTAAACTTCTTTCAGCAAGAATAAAGGGACCATCAACAAGATAGTCAACTTCCTCCAAAAGTTCTTTCCATTCAGGATGAGTGTCAAAGGAAGAAACCAGCTTTTCGAATGTATAACCTGTGTAACAGAAAACATTATATCCGTTTTCGTGACACATTTTAGCTAGTTTTGCAAGTGGCTTAGCTTGTGCAAATGGTTCACCACCGGAAAAGGTGAGTCCTTGAAGTAGTGGGTCTTTCTTAGCAGTATTGATTAACTTCTCGATTTCACAATCAAAACCACCCTCAAAGTCCCAAGTTTCAGGATTATGGCAACCCTCACAGTGGTGAGGGCAACCTTGTGTGAAAACTGTCATTCTAATTCCGGGACCATCAACGATAGATTCCTTAATTACACCGGCAAGTCTGACTATATTGTCAGCCATTAAATAGCCTCCTCACAGTCAAGACAACCACAATCAGTTGTTAGTGTGTGCTTTACTCTGTCTTCAACTTCAGCTCTCTTAGCATTGTTGAAACGGTCAACAGTACCTACAAGATAACCGGTAATTCTTCTGATTCTTTCAAAGCCCTTACCTGATTCTCCTTCTTTTCTGCCACACTTAGGACAAACATCACCGATAATACCTGTGTGACCACATACAGGGTCTCTGTCAACAGGGTGGTTAATAGAACCGTAGCCAATGCCTTGTTCCTTCATATATCTGATAACTGATTCAAAGGCATCTAGGTTTTCTGTTGGGTCACCGTCAAGTTCAATATAACTGATGTGACCACCGTTAGTTAGGTTGTGATAAGGAGCTTCAATTCTAATCTTATCAAATGCTGAAATATTGTAGTAAACAGGTACATGGAAAGAGTTAGTGTAGTAATCTCTGTCTGTAACACCCGGGATAATACCGAACTTTTCTTTATCAATACGAACAAATCTACCTGATAGACCTTCTGCAGGAGTAGCAATAACTGAGAAGTTTAGGTGATACTTTTCAGTAGCTTCGTTCATCTTCTTACGAATGTAACCAACAATTTCAAGACCAAGTCTTTGGCTTTCTTCACTTTCACCGTGGTGCTTACCTGTAAGAGCCTTTAGACATTCAGCAAGACCAATGAAACCACAAGTTAGTGTACCATGCTTTAGAACTTCTCTAACTTCATCATTAGGGTTTAGCTTGTCTGAGTCTAGCCAAATACCTTGTCCCATTAGGAATGGGTAGTTAAGAACCTTTTTCTGACACTGAATTTCAAATCTTTCCAGTAGCTGGTCAGTAACAAGGTCAACCATTCTGTCTAGCTGTTCAAAGAAGAAGTCAATGTTCTTGTTAGCAAGAATTGCAAGTCTAGGTAGGTTGATAGAAGTAAATGATAGGTTACCTCTGCCGTATGTAATTTCTCTTGTTGGGTCGTAAACATTGCTCATAACTCTTGTACGGCAACCCATATATGCAATTTCTGTTTCAGGATGACCAGGCTTATAGTAAGGTAGGTTAAATGGAGCATCAATAAAGCTAAAGTTAGGGAATAGACGCTTAGCAGAAACCTTCATAGCTAACTTGAATAAATCATAGTTAGGGTCACCCGGATTATAGTTAACACCTTCCTTAACCTTGAAAATGTGGATAGGGAAGATAGGAGTTTCGTTGTTACCAAGACCTGCATCTTCAGCAAGAAGGATGTTCTTAATAACAAGTCTGCCTTCAGGAGTTGTGTCAGTACCATAGTTTAGTGATGAGAATGGAATCTGAGCACCTGCTCTTGAATGCATTGTGTTTAGGTTGTGGATAAGTGCTTCCATTGCCTGATATGTTGAACGGTCAATTTCCTTTTCAGCATGCTTCTTAGCAAATCTCTGAATTTTACCACCAATTTGTTCACCATACATTTCTACAAGAATTGGAAGTTCAGCCTTAGCATATTCTTCACCTGCCTGTAGAGAAGGTTGGTCACCACTGATTTCTTTTGCCTTTTCAATAATTTCACTTGCAGTAGCAACTGTTTCGTCAATGTCATCAACTTCTGCCAAAAGTTCAATAGCTCTTGCTAGGTTCTGACGATATAGCTTAACATAAGTTTTCTTAACACCCGGAGCCATACCGTAATCAAAGTTAGGTACTGACTGACCACCGTGCTGGTCGTTTTGGTTGCTCTGAATAGCAATACAAGCAAGTGCTGAGTAAGAAGCAATATCATTAGGTTCTCTTAGATAACCGTGACCTGTAGAGAAACCACCCTTAAATAGCTTTACAAGGTCAATCTGACAACAAGTAGTTGTTAGTGTTAAGAAGTCAAGGTCATGAATATGAATGTCACCATCTTCGTGAGCCTTAGCATGTTTAGGGTTAAGAATGTACATTTTGTAGAACTGCTTAGCACCTTCACTACCATACTTAAGCATAGTGCCCATTGCAGTATCACCGTCAATGTTAGCATTTTCTCTCTTAACATCATTATCTTTAGCTGATTTAAAAGTTAGGTCCTCATAAATCTTCATTAGCTTTGTGTTCATTTCTCTATGTCTTGTTCTTTCAGCTCTGTAAAGAATGAACTCCTTAGCTGTTCTTGCATGACCGTTTTCAATCATCATCTTTTCAACAGTATCCTGTACATGTTCAACTGTTGGTGCAGGAATTTTCTCAACATTTTCAATATAGTCGCATACCTTGTTGGCTAAATCCTCAGCTTCTTCATAGTTTGAGCCACCAATTGCCTGTGCTGCCTTAAAAATCGCATTAGTTATTTTTTCAATTTCAAATGGTTCTTTTCTACCATCTCTCTTGGTGATTTCAGTAATCATTTCGTTCCTCCCATGTAAAATATCATATATTGTAAAACAAAATCATCAAATTACCTTATGTAAATTAAAAATAAATAAAATGTTTGTTTTTTTCGTGCTTTATTAGTATATGCCATATATTGTGTTAAGTCAACCGTTATTATTACCAATTTAACGAATAAATTTTATGTAATTTTATAAATCCTAGAATTTATGGGATTTACAATAGATTGTGTTACAAAATTGTAAACACACAATATATAGTATAGGCGTTGTAAAATGTTCAATAGTTAAAGTATAATATTCTTATTAGGAAATAAACATCTTACCTTTGTGGCAATATATAACATACACCACAATATATAGTTTCACAAAAACTTTAATCATTCTTGAAACATTTGTGTTTCTATATTATAATGTAAGTTAGAACTTTTGAAAGGAAGTATATATGAAACTTTTAGTTGTTGACGGAAATTCAATTCTAAACAGAGCTTTCTATGGAATAAGATTATTGACTACAAAAGATGGTCAGTTTACTAATGCAATATATGGCTTTTTAACAATGCTACTTAAAATACAGGAAGATGTTACCCCTGATGCTGTGGCTATTGCTTTTGACTTAAAAGCACCAACCTTTAGACACAAAGCATATGATGGGTACAAATCTAACAGAAAAGGTATGCCTGAAGAACTACATCAGCAGTTGCAACCTTTAAAGGACTTATTAACTTTACTTGGCTATACTATTATAACTAAGGAGGGTTATGAGGCTGATGATATTCTGGGTACACTTTCTCATACTTGTAAGGTTAATGGTGATGAATGTGTACTTGCTACAGGGGATAGAGATTCACTTCAACTTATTAATGATAAGGTAACAGTAAGACTTGCATCCACTAAAGGTGGCAAGGCTAATGCTATACTTTATGATGAAAAGAAGATTATGGAGGACTATGGTGTAACACCAAGACAGCTTATTGAGATTAAAGCTATTCAAGGTGATTCATCAGACTGTATTCCCGGTGTTCCCGGTATTGGACCTAAGGGTGCAGGTGACTTAATCCAAAGATTTAATAACCTTGACTATATATATGAAAACCTAGATACTATTGATATTAAAGATGGTATGAGGAAGAAACTTCGTGAAAACAAAGACAGTGCCTATATGTCACGAATGTTAGGTGAAATCAAGCTTGATATTCCTATTGATACTGATATTAATCATTATCTTGTAAATTGTACTCAGCCGGATGAGGCATCAAGAATGATGGCAAAACTAGAACTTTTTTCCTTAATAGATAAGTTTAAGCTAAAAGAAGTTGAGTCAGCAGAGGAAACTCCTAAAGAAAAGAAAAAATATTCTTTAAATGAAAAAAATACCATTGATTTATTAGGCAAAGAATTGTATATTTATAGTAATAGCAAAAGTAAAGGTGATATTGACTATCTATATATAATAGAAGAAAATGAAATCATCAAAACTACTGATGTTGATACTGTACTAAAAAGTGAAAACAAAAAGTATGTTTATTCTTCAAAAGAATTATTTGCTTATGCTGATAAAACCGGTTTTGAAATCAAGAACCTTGTTTTTGATATTACTTTAGCATCATATTTGTTGAATCCTAATTCAAGTTCATATGATATTGATAAGTTAAACGGTGAATATGAAGTTGAAACTTATGATGGTGAAGATGAATTCCTATGTAATATTGCACCAATGATTGATTTGTGTAATATTCTTGAAAAGAAAATAGAACAGTGTAATCAAAAAAAGTTGCTTAATGAAATTGAAATTCCACTTTCAAATGTACTAGCCAGAATGGAGAACCTAGGTTTTGCAGTTGACAAGCAAGGAATTGAAGATTTTGGCAAAATGTTGAAAGAAAATATTGAAAATCTTAAGTCAGAGATATATAATTCTGTAGGGAGAGAATTTAATATTAATTCTCCTAAGCAACTTGGTGTAGCATTATTTGAAGATTTAGCTTTGCCTTGTAAGAAAAAGACTAAGTCAGGTTACTCTACAAGTGCTGATGTATTGGAAAGTCTAAAGAATCAGCATCCTGTAGTCAGTATGGTGCTACAGTACAGAACATTAAGTAAGCTAAATTCTACTTATTGTGAGGGATTGTTAAAGGTTATCGGTGATGACGGTAGAATTCACTCATCATTTAATCAGACCGAAACCAGAACCGGTAGAATTAGCTCAACAGAACCTAACCTACAGAACATTCCTGTAAGAACCGAACTTGGTAGAGAAATGAGAAAGTTCTTTACTGCAAGAGAAGGTTGGGTACTTGTTGATGCCGACTATAGCCAAATTGAACTTAGAGTATTAGCCGATATTTCCGGTGACAAGAATATGATTGATGCTTTTAAGAATAATCAAGATATTCACGCAATTACTGCAAGTCAGGTTTTCAATATGCCACTTGACTTTGTTACCGGTGAAATGAGAAGTAGGGCAAAGGCAGTTAACTTCGGTATTGTTTACGGTATCGGTGCTTATTCTTTGGCTAAGGATATTGGTGTAACCAATAAAGAGGCTAAGAATTATATTGAGTCCTACCTAAAGCATTACAGTGGTATTGATAAGTATATGCACGATGTTGTAGAAAAGGCAAAAGATACAGGTTATGTTGAAACTGTATTTGGCAGAAGAAGATATTTGCCTGAACTTTCTGCAAGTAACGGAATGACAAGAGCTTTTGGCGAAAGAGTAGCAAGAAATGCTCCAATCCAAGGTACAGCAGCAGATATTATCAAAATTGCAATGATTAAGGTTGATAAGCGTTTAACGGAAGAAAACCTTGAGGCAAGACTTGTACTGCAAGTACACGATGAACTTATTGTTGAGTGTCCAAGTCATGAGTCAATGAGAGTTGCAATGATTCTTCAAGAAGAAATGGAAAAGGCAGTGTCACTTTCTGTGCCACTTGTTGCTGACTCAGCAGTAGGCAAGACTTGGTATGATGCCAAAGGTTAATGATATAGTTATTAAATAGTTTAGATATTATAGAGAATAGAGAAAAGTTTTTAAGCAGGAGGATATTTTATGAACTGCGTTAAATGTGGTAAGAAAATAAACGGTAGTGAAATGTTTTGTAAAGTGTGTGGCACTAACAACAAGGTTACTACCGATATAGTTAATAGTGCCATTGATGGCAACAAGGAGTCTTTATCATTCCTTTATAAACTAACATATAAGGATATGTACAAGACAGTTAAGTTTGCAGGTTGTCCTAAGGATAGCATTAATGAAGTAATGAAAGACAGCTATGTTCTAGGCTTTAGCAACCTATCTGGACTTAGCCATCCCGATAGATTTTCTTCTTGGATTGACAAGATTGCAATTTACCGTACAATCAACCAGCTAAAGGATACTGTTGTAGATTCTTTCCCTGTGTCAGACGGTGAAGATGAAGAAGTTGAGTTTATTCCTGAAATGCTAAAGGAATTGCCTAACAAACTTGTAGGTGAGAAAAAGGCTAAGGAATATATTGACAAAATCCTAGGTGCTTTATCTGTTGAACAGAGAATGACAATTGTTATTTTCTACTATAACAAGCTAAGTATTAAGGAAATTTCTCATGGTACAGGCTGTTCAGAAAACACAGTTAAGGATAGACTTAACACAGGTAAAATGGCAGTTGAAAAGCAAGTAGAAGCATTACAGAAAAAGGGTACAAATACTTATGGTCTTGCACCTATTTCTTACTTACTACTTTTATTTGAAAGTTTCAACAACATTAAGGGTGAATTTGATGATAAGTCACTTCTTAATTCTATATTAGAAAATAGCACTGCTACAGAAGAAGATAATGTACCGGTTGTTAACTCTAAGAAAGAAGAACCAAAGGATGAACCTAAGGAAGAACCAAAGGAAAAATCCGATGAAGCAGTAGCACCTATTAATGTAAAGGACATTAGTTCTTTAGCACCTGTAGATGTTGATGATGAACCTACCGAAGAAGGAAATAAAGAAGATACAGATACTAAAGAAAACATTGAAGATGTAAAGGTAGAAGAATTATCCGATAAGGAAGATAATTCTACTGAAGAAAATAAATCTGAAAATGTAGAGGCAACTAAGGTTATTCCTACAGAAGAAATTAAGGAATCAACACTTACTCTTGATGTACCACTTGATACTTATGAACTTGGTGCTAGTACTGATAGTGATAATCTTGATGTTGAAAGCAATTATGATGTACCATCTCATGCTATGGATATTGATGATGATGACTTTGAAAGGGAAGGCAAAAGCCTTGGTTTCAAAATCGGTATCGGTGTTGTAGTATTTATTGTTGTTATTGCTTTAACAGTAGCAGGTTACTTGTTCTATGATTACAATTATAGCGATGACCCAATTATTAAGCCTGAAACAACTACTCAGAGTACTACAGTTAACACATCAACAACTGCACCATCTTCAACTGTACCAACAACAGTTGACCCTGATAAGGCAAAGCTAACTAATGCTGAAACAGTAAAGATGATTAGCTTACTACTTCCAACTGATAGCCACCATACACCTAACTTTGTATCAGCATCAGCAAGTGACTTAATTGATATGTGTATCAATTCAGCTACTAACTCAGCAAATGATGAAAACGCAAAGAGCCTTGTGGGTGACTTTAAGAAAGACAGCAACGGTTTCTATATTAAGAAAGATGATGTTGTTACAGCAGTAAAGAGTGTATTTGGTAAAGATGTAAGCAGTAGTAAATATGATGGTGCTTACAAGCTAAAGGATAATAAGTTCTATACTGATAATCCGGCATCAAGTGATGCTTATAACCATAGTTATAAGATTGAAAAGATTATCACAGATGACGGTAATGCACTAAATGTTTACTATACTTATTATGACAATACTGCAAAGAAACTAAGATACAATCATGCCGGTGTTGTAAGAAATAACGGTGATACTGATTATCCATTCACTCTATATGGTAGTGAAGAACTAACAAAGAGTGAATATAAGGATGCAATCGGTAAGTAAAAATATTGCAAAGAAATAGGGTGGACAATTTGTCCACCCTTTTACTTTATAAATTTTAAACTATTAGATAAAGTGTGTATAAATTCTTTCTTCATACTTTGGAAGTCCAAATTCCTTTTTGCCAAGTTCAATGCTTTTCATAAGAAATGTCATATTCTGAGCAAGAACCCTCATAGTCTGTTTACCCTCATGGTCAAGGTCTGCTTGACCTTTTTCTCTGCCATGAATACTGTTCCAGTATTGACTTGGTGCAACAGGCATATTTGAAATTGTAAAGTACTTGTTCAGTTCATCAAATGTAGCTGAACAACCACCTCGTCTAGCACATACAACACTAGCACCTACCTTCATACTTTTATCAAAGTGAGTGCTATAGAATAGTCTGTCTAAAAATGCAATTAGTGTTGCATTAGCTGATGCATAATAAACAGGACTTGCAATAACAAGACCGTCTGCCTTTTCAAACATAGGTGCAATTTTGTTTACTTCATCATCAAAGATACATTTGCCTTTTTCGTAACAATAACCACAAGCAGTACAACCTCTAATATCCATATTGCCGATTTGTACTGTGTTAACTTCAATATGGTTTTTCTTAAAAACAGTTTCCATTTCGTTAAGTGCAATAGATGTGTTGCCGTTAACTCTGGGACTGCCATTAATCATTAAAACTTGCATACTATTCTCCTTGAATGAAAATTAGTCTATATAATAAACATACTCATCTTTTCTTTTAGCCGGTGTAGGTTCTTCACAATCTGCATAACCTAATACACAATGACCGATACCCTCATAGTCACCACTAATGCCAAGTGACTTTAACAGTTCTTTGCCTTCTTCACTTTCAAATTCTTCCTTTGCTCTGTGAATCCAACATGAACCAATACCTAAGTCATGTGCAGCTAACATAAGGTTCTCCATAACCAAAGTACCATCATAGATATAAGTAGGTTTTTCCTTGTTAGCAAGTACAATTAAGCATACAGGTGCATTGTAGAATGGGTCAAAGTTTTCATCCTTACCCATAATAATGCTATTCATTTTGGATAGCTTATCTCTAACTTCCTTGTTAGTAACTGCAATAATAATAGGGGACTGAGCACCTCTGCCGGTAGGTGCATATGTTCCGGCTTCAATAATTTTATCCAAAACATCCTTTGGAATCATATCTGACTTAAACTTTCTGATACTTCTTCTTGATTTTATAGCTTGTAATGTTTCCATTATAAATACCTCCTTAGTTTCTATTATTATTTTATCATTTTACATTGTTAGTTACAAGGTGCTTATATGTGCTTTTCACATAATTTTCAGGTTGAAAATGAAAAAATTTGTAAAAAACTAGTGACAAATGCAAAATAAAGGTGTACAATATAGACAATAAATATTTTGATACGATATATTTTTTATAAGGAGTGTTTAATATGGCAAATAGATTTGTCTTAAATGAAACAAGTTATCACGGTAAGGGTGCAATTCAAGAGATTGCTACAGAAGTAAAGGGCAGAGGCTTTAAGAAGTGCTTTGTTTGTTCTGACCCTGACCTTATTAAGTTTAATGTAACTAAGAAAGTTACAGATGTTTTGGATGCAAATTCTATTGATTATGAAATTTATTCCAAGATTAAGGCTAACCCAACTGTTGAAAATGTAAAGACAGGTGTTGAAACTTTCAAGGCTTCAGGTGCTGATTGTATTATCGCTATTGGTGGTGGTTCATCAATGGATACTGCAAAGGCTATCGGTATTATTATCAAGAACCCTGAATTTGCCGATGTTGTTTCTCTAGAGGGTGTAGCCCCAACAAAGAACAAGTGTGTTCCTATTATTGCAGTTCCTACAACTGCCGGTACTGCTGCCGAAGTAACTATTAACTATGTTATTACAGATACTGAGAAGAACAGAAAGATGGTTTGTGTTGATGTACACGACATTCCTGTTGTTGCAGTTGTTGACCCTGATATGATGAGCTCAATGCCTAAGGGACTAACTGCTGCTACCGGTATGGATGCTCTAACTCATGCAATTGAAGGTTATATTACTGCCGGTGCTTGGGAACTTAGTGATATGTTCCACCTAAAGGCAATTGAAATTATCTCCAAGAACCTTCGTGGTGCAGTAGAAAATACACCTGAGGGCAGAGAAGGTATGGCTCTTGGTCAGTACATTGCCGGTATGGGTTTCTCAAATGTTGGTCTTGGTATTGTACACTCAATGGCTCACCCACTAGGTGCAGTTTATGATACACCTCATGGTGTAGCTAATGCTATTATTCTACCAACAGTTATGGAATATAACGCACCTGCTACAGGTGAAAAGTATAGAAATATTGCAAAAGCAATGGGTGTTACAGGTGTTGACGATATGTCACTTGATGAAGCAAGAAAGGCAGCAGTTGATGCAGTAAAACAGCTTTCTCAAGATGTTGGTATCCCTGAAAATCTAAAGGATATTGTAAAGCCTGAGGATGTTGACTTCTTAGCACAAAGTGCTTATGATGATGCTTGTCGTCCGGGTAATCCAAGAGAAACTTCTGTTGAAGAAATTAAGGAACTTTATTTATCCCTAATCTAATTATATTCCTCCAAAGAATTAAAATGAATAAATGTTAAAAAAGATAATTTTATATTTCTTTTGTTCCTACCTCTTATAGAAAAGGCCTCTAACTTTTTTAGTTAGAGGCTTTTTCATATATAGCTTATTAAATTATGTGTAAAATCAGAACCACTTTTTCTTTTTAAAGAAAATTATACTGCCCACCACAATAACAATGCATAGTGCAATTACAATAGGGTAACTGTATTGGTAGTGAAATTCAGGCATTTGCAAGTTCATACCGTACCAACCGGCAATTAAAGTCAAAGGTGAAACAATAACAGTGATGATTGTTAGAATTTTCATAGTTTTGTTAAGTTCAAGGTCAACCTGAGATTGATATGTACTCCAAACTTCTGATGCGTAACTAAGCAGGTTATTTGTCTTAGAATATAGTCTGTCCAGCTTACTGTCAATTAGTGAAAACTTTTTTAATGTTGATTTGCTATAAAAACCATTTCTGTTTTCTGAAAGGTCAGCTACTAGGTTAAGCAGTAATTCATAGTACATTTCAATTTTCATAAGGTGCTTTTTGATAATAAGCATTTTCTTTGCCATATGCTCATCAATATTATTGTCAAAAATTTCAGACTCAAACTGTCTAAGTTCTGCACCAATATCCTCAAGGTGAATTAAGTCACCACGAATAATTCTCATCATAAAGTGAAACAGTACTGTATTAATATTGAAACCGTTAGGAAAGGACTTCATTTCATCCATAACAGAAATAACATAGTTGTAGTCAGTTGAATAAAAGTCAAGGTGACCGTTAGTAATAATTATATATACGGGATTGATTTCATCTTGCAAATTTTCAATGTGAATGTGGTTAATGCATATAAGGTCAAAGCCATCATAGCTTTCAAACCTACTGTATGTTCTTGATGCCATATAGTCGTCAGATAACTGTTCGCTATGTGCAACAAATGGATTCACACCTTCTTTAAGTTTTGAAACTGTAATCAAACTTTCTTCTTTATGCTCGATTCTTATAACTTTTCCATCTAATATTGTGTAGTACATTTTCAATCACCACCTTATCCATTATATGTTTTTTCAGCATTATTTTCAAGGTGGTTTACTTTATTTCACCTTGATTTACAATGTGAAAAGTAAAAACTGCATCCTACTGTTAAGTAGAATGCAGTTAATTATTGATTTAGAATATAACAATACTTCTCTAATAAATTATTAACTAATTATCAATAATATAACTATTAGGGTCGCACTCATGATATACTAATTTGTTACCAAACATATACATGTCAATATAATAATCTTTATTTGTAGTCTTAAAGAATACAGATGGTTTGCTACCTCTGGTTTTTACATTAACAATGTAGTATGAACCATCAAGAGAGATATTAATATATACCTTGTTATTATAGAATAAAGCATCATTAATCCAATAGTGTTTCTTTCCTGTATAGGATGTGTTGGTTACTTTATATATATCACTTATAGCACAAAGTTTATATTCTTTGTCAGTACCTGTACGCTTATAAAATAATTCTTCTTTTTTGCTATTTAGCTTACTATAAATAACACTACTACCATTATTAGAGTTATAGTACTTATAAACATTCTTTGTAACAATTCTTCTTACATCCTTTTTGTCAAGGCTCTTAAGATTGTTGTTCTTGTTTATATAGTACATATAGTTCTTTGTAACATAAATCTCTTTTGCAGTAAATGTTGTCTTTTTACCATTAGCAAGGTTATAGGCTTTGTTTTGATAATAAATTTTACCATTAAATACATTAATGTTTGTTAGATTATCGCTATACACTTTAAAAAGTGTAGTAAGCTTATTGTTTCTGAATAATTTAACAGTGTAGCAAAATTTATTAACTTTTTTGTTGTATGTTTTTTCATAGAAAATAGCACCGGAACCATAGCCACCTAATAATAGAACATTACTGATTTTGCTTTCCTTTACTTTATAAAGAACCTTTTTGTTTTTTCCGTTAAGGTCAACTGTTTTGATTTGATATAGATAGTCATTAAAAATTTCTTTCTTTATACAGTAATATACCTTATCTCCTCTAACATAATATCCAAAAATACCTTCATATCCATATGGGGTATCATACTTATCAAGAGTAATATATTTATTTCCACTATTCTTGTAATAAGCAAATGGTCCCCAAAAATCAGTAGTTATTGTACCTTTGCTGAAATTTAATATATCATCATATGTTGCAACATAAGTATTAGGAACTGTTTTAGCCTTTTTAGCAGAAACAGAAGTAGGAATAATCATAACAGATATTGCCATAATTACGGATAATAAAATAGATAATAATTTTTTCATAGTTAAACCTCCTTTATAATCAAATGTAACATTCCACAATAATTATCCAGCCATCGGACTACCTTTTAAACCTTTCAAAATAAATACTGTCAATAAATCACGAACATTGACAGTCTAATTACCTTTCTATATATAACACTATTTAACTTAGCAAAAGGTTACATAATTTTGTAATTTTTTATAAGTATTTTTTCTTAGAATGTATAATTAAGTAAAAGTAAATGGTCTGTATTTCTACAGACCATTTTGCTATAATACTATTCATTTAATCGTCAATAATATCTGTATCAAATGGATCGTATAGATTATATTTGAAAGTATTATTGAAAATATATGTATTAATTTCGTATGAATAAGGTGCTTTATAATAAATCTTAGGAGTTCCACCTTTTATGCCCACAGTAACAATATGACTATATTTAACATTATAATCAGGAAGAACTAGAACTCCGTATGTTTTATCAGCTTTTCCTTCGCTCGTTGTGAAATAAACTTTGTTTTTGTGTAATATAGCTGTGCCTACTACAAACATATTCTTATCAGATTTTCCTACAAGATTTTTAATATCATTTTCAGAACAAAGTCTGATTTCTTTGTTTGTACCTGTTTTTTGATAAAAAACTTCTTTTTTATCTCGGTTTAGTTTACTGTAAATGACAGTTTTGTTGTTGTCAGAGCAATAATAATATCTAACTTTCTTTGCAACAATTCTTCTTACACCATTTTTGTCTAAACTCTTAAGGTTATTGTTCTTGTTAATGTAATACATATAATTTTTTGTAACATAGATTTCTTTAGCAACATAACTTGTTGATTTACCTTTTGCTAAATCATAAGCTTTATTATTGTAGAAAATCTTACCACCAAAAATATTTATACTTGAGAAAGAAATAGGTGTGTAGAATTTGATAAGTGTATTTACCTTTTTGTATCTAAACATTTTAATAGTGTTAAGAACTTTGTTTTTCTTTTTGTCGTATTTTTTTTCATAAAAAACAATACCGGAGCCATATCCACCGATAATATCAAAATAATCTGCTACTGATGATACAGAACAAACAGTTTTTTTATTTTTACCATTTAGGTCAACTGTTTTAAATTGATATAGTGTATCTTTTTTTCTTTCTTTCATAAAGCAATAATAAACTTTACTGCCTCTTACATAGTAACCATAAATATTTCTATCGTTACCCTCATCATTTCTTTTACATTTGTCAAGAATTATAGTTTTTCCATTAATTTTAGTTAAGCGTAATACAGTCTGAGATGAATCAGAATATGTATATACAGTACCCTTATTTGGAACATATATTCCTTTAATACTAGGATTATCACACCAGTCTGCAACATAAGTATTAGGAACTGTTTTAGCCTTTTTAGCAGAAACAGAAGTAGGAATAATGATAACAGACATTGCCATAATTACGGATAATAAAATAGATAATAATTTTTTCATAGTTAATCCTCCTTTATAATCAAATGTAACATTCCACAATAATTATCTAGCCATCGGACTACCTTTTAAACCTTTCTGATTAATACTGTCAATAAATCCCGAACCTTGACAGTCTAATTACCTCTTCTATATATAACACTTTTCAACTTAACAAAAGGTTACATAATTTCGAAAAATTTTTAGAAAATTTATTGTTATATATATAATTGCTTAAAACTTACTCTTTAATGTAATTATATCATAGATTTTATAGACGTGAAATCCAATTACCAAATATTAGATAGAAAATTGAAACTATAATTTGTATATTTTACACAAACAATAAGGAGCAGTATGAACTGCTCCTTAGGGGGTAATATGAAATTAATTCTAATATAGAATTATTCTTGTAATTATATTAATCTTTTGGCTTTAGTAGTCGCATTGCATATAGAATACAAATCATTGATAAACCTGTATCACTTAGTACACCCAGCCACATTGGTGCAATACCAAAGATAGCAAGTACAATAACAAGTGCCTTAACAACAAGTGCAAAAGTAATAACTGCTCTTATTGTATTCATAATTCTTCGTGATGTTTTCACCATTGTAGGTAGTGACTTTAGTGTACCGTCAGAAAGAACTGCATCACTTGCTTCAATAGCTGCATCACTGCCAAGTCCCATTGCAACACCACAATCAGCAAGTGCAATTACCGGTGCATCATTGATACCGTCACCAACAAATACTGTAGCCTTGTGACTTTTCTTTAATTCTTCCATATGCTTAACTTTTTCGTTTGGAAGTAGGTTGCTAAATAGCTTTGTGATACCTGTTAACTTTGCAACACTTTCAGCTTTCTTTTTGTTGTCACCTGTTAGCATTACAAGGTCCTTTGCACCAAGTTCTTTTAGGCTCTTTAGTACCTTAGGTGTTTCAGTTCTGATTGTATCATTAACTGTAATACCACCAACTAACTTGCCGTCAATTAGTAAGAATACTGATGTGTCATCAGTAACTTTCTTTTTATCTTCTTCACTTAGTAGTCCAATATGACCTACTGTGTAGTTTTTGCCGTCAATAATAGCAGTAACACCATTACCGGCTTTTTCTTGATAATCGTCAGCTTTTAATGTTTCAACATTTTCTAACTTAGCCTTTTGCTTAATAGCTTGTGCAATAGGGTGAGCACTGTATTCTTCAGCAGTAGCAGAGAATTTTAGAATATCATTTTCAGATATTTCGCCATAGCTTGTTACCTTAGTAACCTTGATTTTACCGTTAGTTAGTGTTCCTGTTTTATCAAACACAAAGCAGTCTGCCTTTGCAACTGATTCAATGTATTTGCCACCCTTAATCATAATACCTCTTTTACTTGCACCACCAATACCGGCAAAGAATGCAAGTGGTACTGAAATAACAATAGCACATGGGCAAGAGGCAACTAAGCAAACCAAAGCTCTGTATAGCCATACTGAGAATGTACCACCAAATATAGTTGGAATAACTGCAACAAGAATAGCGATAACAACTACAATAGGTGTATATACTCTGGCAAATCTAGTGATGAACTTTTCGGAGTCACCTTTGTTTTGCTGACTGTCTTGTACCATCTTAAGAATACGAGATGCAGCAGAGTTATCAGCAGTTTTAGTAGTTGTAATTTTGATTACACTTTCACCGTTTTGCATACTACTCATAACATCAGTACCAACAACACCATCAAGAGGAATACTCTCACCGGTAATTGTTGATGTATCAATAGCTGAAGAACCTTCACAAATTACACCGTCAAGAGGAATTCTCTCATAAGGCTTAACTAGAATTGTGCTACCAACAGGAACTTTTTCGGCCGGTACTTCCTTTTCACCCTCAGGTGTAACAAGGATAGCAGTATCGGGTCTGATTTCTGCCAATGACTCAATACTCTTTTGACTTTTCTTAACTGCAAAGTCCTCAAGAAATTCACCTAGCTGGAACAGTAATGTAACAAATGCTGCCTCAGTAAATTCACCTAAACAGAAAGCAGCAACTACTGCAATTGCAAGTAAGGTTGTTTCGTCAAGCTTTAGCTTGAATAATGACTTAATACCCTCAATAAATGTTTCATAACCACAAGCAAGTGTTGCTATGCCACACATAATGCCAAGTGCAATAGGGTTTATGTCAATTGTTAAATGTAGAATAAATGCCACTAAAGTCAGTACAGCAGAACCGATTAATAAGCCAAGTTCAAGGCCTTTGCTTTCTTCTTTTTCTTCATGCTCATCTTCATCATCGTGGCAATGTCCACAACCACAATGTATATCTGCGTGTAATCCGTCGTGGTGATGTTCGTGTTCACAACAACAATCATCATGGTGGTGATGATGGTGCTTTTCTTCCTTTTCATCATGACAATGTCCACAAGTGCAGTGAACTTCAGGTGCTTTGAATTTATCCATTAGTCATCCTCCATAATATGTTCAAGTCCCATTTGATATAAAAGTTCAACATGTAAGTCGTCAAGACTGTAAAAACTTTGTTTACCCTTTTTCTCAACTTTAACAATATGATTATTTCTAAGTACCTTTAGCTGGTGGCTAATTGCACTTTGTTCCATTCCTAAACAATCAGCAATACAACATACCGATAGGGAAGTGTGTCTTAATATGCCAATAATCTTTAACCTTGTGCTATCTCCAAAAACTTTGAAGAAGTCAGCCAGTGGCATAACCTTCTCTTCCGGTGGTAAGTTCTTTACTGCCTGTTCCATAAGGACTTTATGCTCACTATGTGTAGAAGTAGTTTCCATTATATTCACCTTCTTAATTGATTATATGAACATATGAAAATATGAATATCTGTTCATATGATGGTTATATTATATTCTTAGTTTTTTAAGATGTCAATACTTTCTTTTTATTTTATGCAATATTTTATTAGAATTTCTGTTTTGCATAATAGTAGGGCATAGGTGTTGTACAAATTTCCAATACAATAAATATAAGCTGAAATATTTTGCAGAAATTTGAAATTATTTGATTATTTGTATAGAAAAATATATTATGCTATGATATAATGATTTAAATTTGTATGTGAGGGATTTTTGTATGGAAAATAAAAAAGAATTAAAATTATTTAGCTTAGCCTGGCCTATATTTATAGAAACAGCATTGTTTATGTTGCTGGGCTTTATCGATGTGTTTGTACTTAGTAAGTATGATGATCTGGCAGCATCTGCTGTAAATACTGCTAACCAAGCAGTTTCTATTGTAACAATAGTATTTACAGTTATTTCCGGTGCAAGTGCAGTTTTGATTTCTCAATCACTTGGTGCAGGTAACAAGAAAGGTGCATCAAGAATTGCAGCACTTTCTATTACATTTAGCTTAATTTTTGGTATAATAATAAGTGCAATTCTTATGTTCTTTAACAAACCTATTCTTAGCTTTATTGGTGCTACAGGTCAAATTTTGGAATTTGGTTCACAGTACCTTTCTATTGTAGGTGGATTTTTATTTCTACAGGCACTACTGAATATTATGGCAGTTATTATCAGAAACCATGGTATGACTCAGATTTCTATGTATGTAACTGTTGGTATGAATATTATCAATACTGTACTTGATGTTGTGTTTGTTTTAGGTTTGTTTGGTATGCCTAGACTAGGTGTTATGGGTGTTGCTATTGCAACAACATTCAGTAGATTTGTTGGTACTATTGTACTTGCTATTGTTCTTTTTAAGAAAATAGAAAAGCCTAGTATCTTTAAACTACTAAAGCCTTTCCCTAAGGGTGATACAAAAAATATAGTAAAAATCGGTGTACCGTCAGCTTTAGAAAGTTTCCTTTACAATCTTTCTCAGCTTGTAATTACTTCAATGGTACTAAAGTGTTTAACTGATACAGACCTTATTACTAAAACATATGTGCAGAATATTACAATGTTTTTCTACATATTTGCAGTATCAATAGGTCAAGCATCACAGATTATTATAGGTCATTTGGTAGGTGCTAAGAAATTTGATGATGCCTATAAGCAAGGCTTTAGAGGCTACAGAAATTGCTTGTTTATTACAATAGCAGTTTCAATTATAGGTATGTTACTTGGTAAGGTGTTAATGGGTGTATTTACCGATAATCAAGAAATTATTACACTAGGCTCTAATATACTGATGATGAATATTTTTCTTGAACTTGGCAGAACAACAAACATTATTTTGATTGCTTGTCTAAGAGGTGCAGGTGATGTATTCTATCCTACAGGTTGTGCAATTTTCTCAATGTGGTTTATTAGTGTATTAGGTTCATATGTATTTGCAGTAGTCCTTGGTCTTGGTATTTATGGACTATGGATTGCTTTTGCAGCTGATGAATTGTTCAGAGGCATAATGATGATTATTAGATGGAAAGGTGGCAAATGGAGAAGTAAGCGTATTGCTGTTTCTCAGTAAAAATGGAGATTGTATTAAAGAAGTTTGATGAAAGCCATATTGATGGTATGGTGAAAATTTGGAATGATGTAGTAATGGACGGTATTGCATTTCCGCAGGAAGAAACTTTGGATTATAATTCCGGTAAAGAATTTTTCAACAGTCAGTCCTATTGTGGTGTGGCAGTTAATAAAGAAACCGATGAAGTTATGGGAATGTATATTCTTCATCCTAATAATATAGGCAGATGTGGACACATTGCTAATGCAAGTTATTGTGTAGGGAAGAATAGCCGTAACCTTCATATTGGCGAAAAGCTGGTAACAGATTGTTTGGTACAGGCTAAAAAACTTGGTTTCAAGATTATGCAGTTTAATGCAGTTGTAAAGACAAATGCAAATGCCAGACATTTATATGAAAAGCTAGGATTCATTCAGCTAGGTACAATCAAAGGTGGCTTTAAGATGAAAGACGGTCACTATGAGGATATTTGTCCATACTATAAGGAGTTGTAATTATGGTTAGAAAAATTGTAAGAGATGTTATTTTCTTAGGTCAAAAGTCAACTGATGCAACAATTGCAGATATAAAAACTGCTATGGACTTAGTGGATACATTAGAGGCAAACAGAAATACTTGTGTTGGTATGGCAGCTAATATGATTGGTGTTAAGAAAAGAATTATTGCCATCAACGATAATGGTTTCACTAAGTTAATGATTAATCCAACTATTACTGCAAAAAGCAGTAAGTTTGAAACTGAAGAAGGTTGCCTTTCATTGTCAGGTGTAAGACCTACAACAAGATATAAGAATATTACAGCAAAATACCTTGATATGAATTTTAAGGAACATACCGAAAAGTTCACAGGTTGGACTGCTCAAATCATCCAACATGAAGTTGACCATTGTGACGGTATCGTAATCTAAAGTCTGTATCATAGTGTATAAAGTCTGTATCATAGTTTATATTTTTAATTATAATAGTTTATATTTTTAAAATTACTTCTAAATTTAGGTGAATGTATCTTGGATATGTTCACCTTTTTCATTTGTAAAATAGTTTTTATTTTTCCTATGTTAAGGTTAATTAGATAAATTTGGGTTTGTAGTGCTATTCGAAAGTTTTATTTAATATGGAATTGTAAATGAATTTACAAT